>JAIRLV010000190.1 GCA_031259185.1 Elusimicrobiota bacterium
GAATATAGGCGATTTTTTAGAAAAGGCTAAAAATTTATCAAAGGAGAAAAATAAAAAATTAAAGATCATTTTTATGGGGACGCCGGATATTGCAATTCCGTTTTTGCAGCATTTAATATTTTTTGAAAATGTTATTGGCGTTTTTACGGCTCCTGACATGCCAGCGGGTAGACATATGAAAATAAGAGAATCTTCTATAAAAAAAATGGCGAAAATGTATGGGCTTAATGTATTTCAACCATATTCATTAAAAGATGAAAAAGTTACTAGGACAATAAAAGCATTGAAACCGGACTTGATAGTAGTGGTAGCATATGGTTATATAATACCAGAAGAAATTATAAATATACCGACATATAAAGTTATAAATATTCATTTTTCACTTTTGCCAAAATATAGAGGAGCCGCGCCAATAAATTGGGCGCTAATGAATGGGGAAATGGAAACAGGAGTATCTAGTTTTTTCATGACAAAAAAATTGGATGCGGGAGATATAATTTATCAGAAAAAAATAAAAATTTTTGATGAATATAATTCTGAAACTCTATCGGCTAAATTGGTATATTTGGGATTAGAAGTTTTGAATGAAACTATTGGACTAATTCAAAATTTTAATTTTGTACCACAAAAACAGAATCAAGAAGAAGTTTCTGTAGCTCCAAAATTGAAAAAAATAGATGGTAAAGTTGACTGGAATAGTAAAAATACTGATATTTATAATAGAATCCGAGGACTTGTAAAATGGCCGGGGTCATATTCTGGTATTTATAGTGGAGAAGAACTAAAAATCTTAAAATTATTTGACCCAAAACTTCAATATATTGAAGAATCCGGAAATATCCCTGGAGAAATTTTGGATATTTGCAAAGAAAGAGGACTTTTAATAAAATGTGGGCATGGAGCGATTTGGATTCAAAGAATTCAATTAGACGGGCACAAAATTATTCATGGATATGATTTTTTTATTGGTAGAAAAATTCAAAAAGGGGATATTTTAGAAAGTTAAAATTAAAAAAATTTATTTTATAGCAAGAATTTAGATCAAAAATTATTAGGATAACAAAATGAAGCTTTTGAGATTTTTTTTTATAGAGTTTTTTTATATTTCGTCAATAATTATTGGTTCAATATCATCACAATTAAAGTTGAAAATTAGAAAAATATTCATTGAAATAAATAATTTTTATACATTGAAAAAGTATAAAAAAATGAAAAATAAATTAGATACTGGGAAAGATAAAATTTTAATTTTATTGCCACATTGTCTACAGAGTAGTTTGTGCCCATATAAAATAACTTTTGATGTAAATAATTGTAAAATGTGCGGGAAATGTATAATTTCATCATTCATTAAAATCTCAAAAGATAAAAATTTATATATAAAAGTTGCAAATGGCGGAACATTAGCCAGAAAAGCAATAAAAGATGTTAATCCAGATATAACTTTGGCAGTTGCCTGTGAAAGAGATTTAGTGAGTGGGATTTATGATGCTTATCCGCATTTTATTTATGGGATCTTGAATTCTAGACCTAATGGAGATTGCATGGATACGAGCGTTGATATTAAAGAGATTGAAAAATTTATATATCAATTAAAAATTATAGAGTAATTAAAATCGCAATATTAACAAGTTGATTTATAATGAATATACAAAAGGTTTATATAAAAAATACTTTAAAAAATAATAAAAAAATTCTAGAATTTTTATCTAATATAAAATATAAAAATGAATTAGAAGTAATTTATTTTGACGAAGATATAAAAAATTTAATTGAAAAGTTTAGTTTAAAGATAAGTCTACAAAGAGATATAAAATCACAGAAAAATATAAAGTCATTGATTTTTGACGAACAAAAAGGTAAATTTATAAAAAAGTGTCCATGCACTCCACATTATTTAGGTTGTGAATATTACGTTGTAGAACTTTCAGTTGGTTGTCTGTATGATTGCAGTTATTGTTATTTGCAAGAATATCAAAATTTAGCAGCAATGACTTTTTATTTAAATTTTGATAAATTATTTTTAGAGTTTGATGAACTTTTAACAGAAAATCCAAAAAAATTATATAGAATTGGTTTTGGAGAATATGCCGATTCTTTATTTTTGGATAATTCAATGAATTATACATATGAAATAAGTACGTATTTAGCAAAAGTGAAAAAATATAAAAATTATTTGATTGAATATAAAACAAAAAGTAATAATGTCGAAAATTTGTTAAAATATGAACCAAGTGGAAAAGAAGTAATTGGTTGGTCAATAAATGCATTAAAAATTTCCAAAAATGAAGAAAAGAATGCTGCTAATTTTTTTGAAAGACTTATTGCAATGAAAAAATGTATTGAAAAAGGATATTTTGTAGCTATTCATTTTGATCCAATAATTATCTATGAAAATGCTGCTATAGATTATAAATTTGTTATAGATAAAATTTACGAAAAAATTGATAAAAATAAAATTATTTGGATAAGTATTGGAAGTTTGAGGTTTAATCCAAAGCTAAAACCAATTATAGAATATAGACATCCTACAAGTAATATAATTTATGGAGAATTTGTAAAAGGGCTTGATAATAAAATAAGGTATTTTAAGGAAAATAGAATCAAAATTTATAAAAAAATAATTAAATTTTTGAAAAATAATGACGAAAACGTTTTTATATATTTTTGTATGGAAGATAATGAAATTTGGGATAAAGTTTTAGGATTAAAAATAAAAGAAAATAATGATATTCATAAATTATTTTGTAAAAGATTACAATTTTTAACTAATTCAAGAGAAACTTTTGAATAATCTTTTGGCTACTCTAATACATAATTTTCTGATTTGAAAAGTTTTTTACCAATTGATCTCAAGTAAAAAAAATAGTTTTTGATTATCAAAAATAGACAATAATAATAATGATAATCGTTATTATTATTTATAAAAATATAAATTCAATAATGAATTGACGGCTAAAATAAAAATGAAAATATATTTAGAATTTACTTAATATATTTTATATAGGTTAAACATGAAAATTATAAACAAAAATTTTTTATTAAAAAATATAAATGTAATAATAATCTTTTTAATTTTTGTATTGGTAGTTTTATGTCTATTTACAAGACTTGAAGGAGATTTTTTCAATTTTAACAATTTTTACAATTTTTTTGAGTTATCGCCAATATTAAAACAAATAATTTTAGAAAGCAGATTGCCACGTATAATTCTTGCGCTGATTGTCGGCGCGAGTCTTTCTACGAGCGGGGTTGTCTTTCAGGGTATTTTGAGAAATCCTTTAGCTGAATCTTATACTCTTGGAATTTCAGGAAGCGTAGTTTTGTTTGTAAATTTATTAATGATAATGAATCAAAATTCAAAGTTTCTATTTATTTACACTATTTTACTCGGGGTTGTTTTTAGTATATCCATCATTTATTCTGTTTTTATTAGAAAAAAATATTCTATATCACAAGTTTTGTTGATTGGAATTTTAATAAATATTATAAGTTTATCAATAGTAGAATTTTACTCAAAAATTTATATGACAAAATCAGGTTTGATTGGAAGTTTGGATGGAAATATTGATATTTTATTTTATTTTTTGTCATTTATTGTGATTTTTGCAATTTATTTTTGCTATAAAAAAGGCGACATAATTGATATTTTAAGTTTAGGTGAAGTTCATGCAAGATTTTTGGGCATAAATGTAAAACTTGAAGAAAGCATTTTATTTTTATTAGCATCTTTTATTGCTAGTGTTTCTATAGCTTATACAGGGATAATAGGATTTGTCGGACTCGTAATTCCATATATTGTCCGCAATTTCACTAAACAAAAAACAAAATTTGTGATTTTTACAAGCGCACTATTCGGAGCATTATATTTGATTTTGGCAGATTTTATTGCAAAAAATCTATTTTATCCAATAGAAATTCCAGTTGGAATAATTACAAATTTTATTGGTGGAATATTCTTTATATATTTCATTTTTCAAAATGGAGTTTATAATTATGAATGATAATGTAAAAATAAAATTAGAAAACTTGTCGGCAAGCTATGACAAAATCAATGTTTTAAAAAATATCAATTTTGATATAAAAGATAAAGATTTTATTGCTTTAGTCGGCCGAAATGGCTCTGGAAAAACTAGTATCATAAATGCTATTTTTGGACTTTGTAAAATAAATTCTGGAAAAATATTTTATAATTTTGAAAAAGTATATGATTCTGTGAATTCAATTTTTGATGATATTTCTGT
This sequence comes from Elusimicrobiota bacterium, assembly GCA_031259185.1. Lineage (GTDB taxonomy): Bacteria > RUG730 > RUG730 > RUG730 > RUG730 > JAIRLV01. Next base: position 4,245 of record JAIRLV010000190.1, read on the forward strand.
TGTCCCTCAAAAAGTTAATTTTTTATATAATTTTTGTATAAATGATTTCATAGAATTTGGATTATTAAATTTTTTGAATAAACTGAAAATTAAAAAATCTGATAAAAAGCAAAAAGAATTAAAAGAAATTATGGATTATAAAGAAAAAATTTTCCAAATTCTTGATGTAAATAAATTGTTAAATAAAAAAGTAAATGAAATTTCCAGCGGACAATTAAAGAGGGTATTAATAGCTCAAAGTTTAGTAAAAAAGCCAAAAATTTTATTTTTAGATGAATGTTTAGCGAATCTTGATTTGAAATTTCAATTTGAGGTTTTGAGGCTTTTAAAAGAGATTAATTTAGGTGGGACAATAATTGTTATGATATTAAGCAATTTAAATTTAGTCTATAATTTTTTTGAAAAAATTATATTTATAAAAAATGGAGAAATTGTTGATGTATTTGAAAAAATTAATAGATTAGAAGAAGTTAGTGCATTTAGACAGGAAAAAGCGATTTTTTTTAAAATTATCCAACAAACTTTTGAATTAAATGAAAAGGATTTTGGCTCATTTTTTTAAAGTAAAAAATATTATCGTTGATTTTCTTTTTCAAAGAAACAAAATATTCTTATATATTAAATGTAAGCAAACAAAATAAAATAATATATAATAGAACGTAAAATAAAAGGCTGAGAGTTTACTTCTCAGAAGAACTACGAGCTCGTTTTGTTTCTTGATTTCTTTTGAAATCGCTAGAAAGATTGTGCCGCAGTTCTTTTCATATCTAAATCGAACTCTCTTTTGAGCTAAAAGTTTTACCTTTTATGCTCGCATATAAGGAGGATTGTATGAACAATTTTATTTCTATTGGTG
>JAIRLV010000196.1 GCA_031259185.1 Elusimicrobiota bacterium
TTGAGCGCAAAACAAGTTTTGCTTTTTGCTCAAACTCGCTCGGAATATCTGCATATGCCTTTACTCGTTTTCGTAAAATCAAATTGGTTTTAGGATAGGTCTATTGCTTCTTCTTCAGAGATCAGAACTATTGATTTTGGATTTTTAAGTCCTATTTTCTCATCATTTTCATCATTTACTGTTGCTTATAAAATAAATAAAAGACACAAATTAAAATAAATGTTGTAAATAAAAATAAACTTTTGAATGTAGGTAAATCATGCTAAAAAATATGAAAAATAAAATAAAGAAAATTATGTCAATTATAGTTTTATCATCAATAACATTAAATTTAAATTTTGTTAATCGTCAAGTTTCTGTTTATGCAATTAAAAATAAAAATTTAAATTACAACCAAAAGACGAAGAAAGAAAGTTTTTTGAAAAAATATCCAGTTTTAGCAAAAGCTATAAAATATTTAATTTTGACTGCAAAAATTATATCTGTAATCTTGATTACCCATTATGCCGGAAGATTTGTCTTGGATAAAATATATCCGCAACGATTAATTGATCGAGAAGACAGAAATAAAATTAAAATAGAATTGTCAGAAATGGAGTCAGAATTAAATAAAGAGTTAAGTAAAAAATTTAATGAAATAGATTTAAATAAAGTAAAAGAACTTCGGGAACTTAAAGTAGCAATAAAAGAGACTTTAAGCTCTGAAAGTTCTTTATCATTTGGTAATATTATTCTCGGAATATCATGCATCGGCGGAATTTTAGGATTATTAGATTCAACAATAAAATTTATTAATAATTTAGGTGAATCTTCTAAAGGAGTTTTAAATATTTCGTGTTTAAGATATGCAGGTGGTAATTTTGTTAATATGTTTCATGAAACAAGTGATTTATTTAAAGCTCCTCCTAAAGAATTTACAAAAGATGAAATTTTGCATAATTTTGAAAACGTATTTAAAGATTTTTATGGTCAAAAAAAGGCAATCTTAGATTTAAAAAGCCATCTTTATGATATTATTATTGCCAAAGATCAAGCTAAATGGCAAAATAAAAAATACTCACGTTGTGATATAATCTATCTTTATGGGCCGTCAGGTGTCGGAAAATCATTTATGGCTAGCAAAATATCTAAAGTTCTATTGCAAAGCGGCGAAATATTAACTATTTCTGCTTCAGATGTAGACAAAGAAAAAAAAGAAAGTGTTGTTGATCAATTATTTAATTCCAATTCAAACCATCCTGAACATCAAGGAAGAATAAGTTTGCAAAAACCATTGCCGAAATATCTTAAAAATAACAAAAACGGCATAGTTATATTTGAGGAATACGATAAAGCTTACACTTCAGCACTCGATGAAGTATTCAGGACATTGTCAGATCGAGGCAAAGTAAAAATCGATGGAGAAATTTATGATTGTTCAGGAACAACCTTTATTTTTACTTCAAATGAAATTTCTTTAAAGAGCAATATTAATAAAAATTCCAAGCTGACCGAAAAAGAAATTAGTGAAGGATATACGGAAGGCGATCATAGTGAATCTTTTCTAAATAGAATTAAAAAAGTTAAATTTGAAAAATTAAATATAAATGAATATTGTCAAATAATTAAAAAGCATTTTGATGAAATAGCCAACTATTGGCACGATCAAAAAAATGCCGGGATTACACTTACAATTAATAATAAAATCATAAACAAATTAGCAGAATCTGTTGAAGAAATAAACCGAGGCGCAAGACCAATTGACTTTTGGATTATTGCGTCCATTCAAGCGGAGCTTGGTAATAAAATAAAAAGTGCTCCAAATTTAGACTTTTATAGGAATAAAAAATTTGATATAAAATATAACAGTAAAACTAAAAAAATTAAAATTAAAAAAATCTAAATATAGTATAATATGAATAAAATTTTTAATTTTTAGATATAATGAAATAAACGCCGAATTACAAATGAAATTAAGTAATTCTGATTAATATTTTGGATTCAGTGCGAAATTTAATCAAGACAAACATTAAAAAGTATTCTGATCGTCATGGTTTTGTTGAATATGGAAATACAGAGGTTGGCGATTTGCCAAATAATTTGCGACAGAATCCATACGTTCGGGATAAATTAATATTCTCAACAAACTTGGCTGCGCGATTTCGACAAAGTATCCGACCGCTTTTAAAATATTTCTAGAATAAATAATTCTGATTTTGAAATAAACAATTCTGATTTTAAAATATTCTAGAACAAGCAATTCCAATTTTAAAATATTTTTAGAATAAATAATTCTAATTTTAATAAAATGACAAAAACATGAGCACCTCAGCAGAAATGAACACAAGTGTCAAGTCCCAAATTGAGCTGGCTCGGGCTAGAATGAAAAAGTTCAGGATTTGATGAAAAAGATTTGACAGTGAATTAGACCTGTCCGAAAATACGAAAATATGATACAATTGCCATTAGAATTAAAAAAATAATATTTGGGGATGATAAAAATGAATAACCAAGCAAGAATTGAAAAAATGTTAATAAGCAAAT
>JAIRLV010000212.1 GCA_031259185.1 Elusimicrobiota bacterium
TTTCGTAGAATATGTACTAGATATGATAAATTGGATGTTAGCTATATTGGATTTGTTTATTTTTGTTTTAGCATCATTTATTTAAATTGTGTCAACACACCCTAGTCTAGCCCCTTAATTTTTTTATCTTGAATTATAGTTCTTTTAATAAAATTCAAAAAAAATATATTCAATAAAACATTTATATAAAATTTTATATAAAATTATTTGAAAAGTTTCCTTTTTTTCATTATAATTTCAATAAATAGATTTGTTTTAAAAGTTTATTGTTTATTTTTATATATCAAATTAGACTAATTCAGTGTATAATAAACGATGGTATAATTTAGATGGAGGGGTAATCCTAAAAGATTCAAAGAAGTCTTGAAAAGGATAATGTTTATGAAAAAAGAGAATTTTATTGCGATTTTAGAAATTGGTTCGGAAAAGTTTGTTTGCAGCGCCGCTAAAAAGAAAGATGACAAAATAACAATTTTAGCAGTTAGGCAATGTTATTCAAAGGGACTTGAAAAAGGCAGCGTAATTAGCATACAAAAAGCTGCGGAATCTATTAAAAAAGTTGTTGAAGAAGTAGAAATTATAATCAATAAAAAAATTGAATATTTGTTTATTGGAATAAGAGGCGAACACATTCATACTGATAAAGCGAAAGGAGTTATAAATATCGCCAGGACTAATAAAGAAATTACAGAAGATGATAAATCGCTAGTTTTACAAAATATATATGAACAAATAAATTTAGACAAAGACAGAACTATTCTAGAAATAGTCCCAATCATTTATACGGTAGATACCCAAAAAGGAATTATAGATCCCAAAGGAATGGATGCAAATCACTTACAATTAGATGCTTATATCATTACAGCCTCTTCATTAGTTTTAAATAACATTTACAAAGCTATAAACAATACTGGCTTTAAAGTTTTGGGGATTTGTTATAACCAAATTGCTTTAGCAAATAATTGTTTGTTACCGGAGGAACAAGAAATAGGAGTGGCTTTAATTGACATTGGTAGTAAACTCACAGATATTTCCGTCTACAAAAATAATAGATTGTTTTTTACAAAAGAAATTATACTAGGTGGAGATCTACTGGTAAATGATATTGCTTTTGGACTAAAAACCTCATTAACTAGAGCAAGAAATTTGATAGAAAATTATGGTTTTGCAAATCCCAATAATGCGCTTGATGACGAAGAAATTAATTTTTATGGAGTTGATGGAATCACGAAAAATACAACAACTAAAATTATATTAGCAGAAATTATTAATGCTAGATTAGAAGAAATATGCAAAATAATTGACGACATTTTAACAGAATTTAGAATAAAACCTATTATTCCGTCGGGAATTGTTTTGACAGGAGGCACAGCGAAACTAAAATTCATTCAAGATACAATGAAAGACTTTTTGGATATACCTATTAGGATTGGGACCAGCCAAGATGTTTATGGAGATAAAGATATTATTGCCGATACTGCTTTTTCTAGTTCGATTGGGATTATAACGCATTATTTTAAAAATAAAGATTCAATTTTTTCAAAGCAAAAAAATAGTAGATTTTCTTTTTTCCCTAATTTTAAAAAGTATTTAGAAGGAATTTTTTAAAATGTTTGAAAATTTTTTTAAGGATGATTTTAAACAGTATCCTGCAATTATAAAAATCATTGGTATTGGAGGAGCTGGCGGGAATGCGATTAATAGAATGATTGATTTTAATTTGCAAGGAGTCGAGTTTGTTGCTGCAAATACTGACGCTCAGGCTTTACGTACTTCAAAAGCTGGTCTAAAATTACAGTTAGGCTCTAAAATTACAAAAGGTCTTGGTGTTGGCGGAAATCCAGAATTAGGTAAAAAAGCTGCAGAAGAAGATATCGAGAGATTACGTGAAATTTTGATTGGAACAGATATGATTTTTATAACTGCTGGAATGGGTGGAGGTACTGGGACAGGCGCTACTCCTATAATTGCCAAAATTGCAAAAGAACTAAAAATTTTAACAGTTGGAATTGTGACAAAACCTTTTACTTTTGAAGGTAAAATTAGAAGTTTAAACGCTGATTTAGGAATATCAAATCTGCGAGAATTTTTAGATACTTTGATTGTAATCCCAAATCAAAAATTATTTGATGTAATTGATGAAAAAACTACTACCATTTCCGCTTGGGAAAAAATAGATGATGTTTTGAGGCAATCCATTCAAAGTATTTCCGATATTATTACAAGTACCGGACTTGTCAATGTTGACTTTAATGATGTAAAGGCAATAATGTCAAATGCGGGAGATGCTTTGATGGGTATGGGAGAAGGAAGTGGCGACTCAAGAGCGCTTAAAGCGACAGAAATGGCTATGAATTCTCCACTTTTGGAAGATGTGTCAATAAAAGGCGCAAGAGGCGTTTTGGTAAATATTACTGGTGGAAAAGATATTACCATGCACGAAATTAATGACGCTATGACGCTTATATCAAATTCTATTTCTAAAGAAGCAAATATATTTTTTGGACAAGTCGTCGACGAAGCATTAGAAGGGAAAATAAAAATTACAATAATTGCAACAAATTTTGAAAAAGAATATACAAAATCAAAAAATTCAGAAAATAAAGATACAAACAACTTATATAATAAAGATGATGATTCAAAAGATTATCCTGAAATTTTTGATTTGAAAAAACAAGGTAAAGAACAACTTGATTTAAATTTGGAAGAGCCAGCATTTATAAGGAGAAATAAAAAAAAATAATCCTTGACAATTTTTTTTAAGAGGTAAAACTAGAAAAAAGGAGAAAATAAAAAGTGGATAATGAAAATAATGTCAATAATTCAGCAATTAATATGAATATATTGAGAAAGCAAAGATTAGAAAAATTACAGACAATTATAAATATGGGTATAAATCCATATCCGACAAAATTTGAAAGGACGGATAATATTGGAGAGGTTAAATTAAAATTTAGCGAGACTGCTAGCGAAGAACCAAATCAAAAAGAAATATCTATTGCCGGTAGAATTACTACTATGAGAAAGATGGGAAAAGCGAGTTTTTTTAACGTAAAAGATTGGTATGACAAAATACAAATTTATATTAAAAAAGATATTTGTGGAGAAGAAAATTTTAAAATTTTTAGCGAATTTGATATTTCGGATATAGTGGGAATTAAAGGGAATGTTTTCAAAACAAAAACAGGCGAATTAAGTATTCTTGCAAAAGAAGTAAATTTACTTGCAAAATCTTTAAAAGCTCTTCCAATAGTTAAAGAAAAAGAAACTGTCGAAGGTGAAAAAATAAAATTTGATGAAGTCAGCGATTTAGAATTTAAATATAGACAAAGATATGTTGACTTGAATATTAGCGAAGAATCTAAAAATATTTTTAAAAAAAGAAGTCAAATTATTTCATTTATTAGGAATTATTTAATAGATAAAAATTTTTTGGAAGTAGAAACTCCTATAACCCAAACACTTTATGGAGGAGCAGCAGCGAAACCTTTTGAAACATATCATAATGCTTTGAATATGCCTCTATATTTGAGAATTGCTCCGGAACTTTATTTGAAAAGATTGATAGCTGGAGGAGTTGATAGAGTTTTTGAAATTGGCAAAAATTTTAGAAATGAAGGAATTTCTACAAAACATAATCCAGAATTTACAATGCTAGAGTTATATCAATCTTACGCAGATTACAACGATATAATGGACTTAGTTGAAAATATGATTACAGAATGTTTAAAAAAAGTCAATAATGGAGATATGTTTGTAAAATTTGGCGATATAACATTAGATTTTAATAAAAGATGGAATAGAATAAAGTTAGAGGATTTATTTAAAAAATATGCTGATATTGATTTTCAATATTTAGAAAATTTAGATGAAATAAATAAAGTTGCCGATAAGTTTAAAATTTTATATGACCCAAATTCTACGGTTCAAAAAATTTATGATTTGATTTTTGAAAACAAGATTGAAAAACATTTGATAGAGCCAACGATTGTTTATGATTTTCCAAAAGCTTGGTCTCCGCTTGCAAAG
>JAIRLV010000238.1 GCA_031259185.1 Elusimicrobiota bacterium
ACTTAACAAAGAAAAATATACAACTTTGGAAATCATATATTAAGATGATGTTTGATGGTTATACAATCAAACAAATTGCTAATGAATTAAATATTTGTATTCAAACATCTTTTAGATGGCGGCATAAAATTCTTTCTGTTTTGGAAAACAAGTTTATAAATGATACATTATCAGAGATTGTTGAAGTTGATGAAACATTAATTTTATTTTCTCATAAAGGACAAAAAATTGATGGTATAAAAGGAAGAAAAAGAGGTGGCAGAGCAACAAAAAGAGGACTATCAAATCAACAGAAAGGTATTTTAGTTGCTATTGACAGAAAGAAAAATGTAATTAGTGAAATTTATGGCGAAGGTAAGATTTCAACAAAAGAAGTAAGAGATATTTTGAATGGCAGAATTAAAAAGAAATCAGTTTTGGTTGCTGATGGTTGTAGTGCTTATGATAAATTTGCTGATGAAAATAATTTTGAATTGGTAAAGATTGGTGAAGAAAAGAAAAAAGGAATTTATCACATAAATAATGTAAATAATTACCATTCTTTGTTAAAAGAATTTTTAAGAGGATTTAAGGGCATTTCAACAAAGTATTTACATAAATATCTTGCTTGGTATAAATTTGTAAATCAAAAGAAAAATGATGTTAATTTTCTGTTTAATGAACTTATTTTAGGATAATTTTATTTTTGTATTTTGGTAAATTTTTTGATATAAATATGAATGAGGAGTGGCGTGCTTGCCCACCACTCATTATAACGACTAATTTCTTATATATAAGAAAGTAATGTTAAATATTCTAAATGCTAATTTTAAGAATATCATCATTCATCCTTATTGCTTAAATGGTAGGATTACCATTTAGGTTAGTCATATAATGCCAACCTTGCAATATTTCTTATATAAGATTTAATTTACATTGTAAAGCAAATAGGGATATATTTATATCCCTATTTTTATGAAAAAACTATTGTTCGCTTTAAGTAAGTTTAGAAACTATATCTTGCACCAAGTAGAAATTCGTGAGATATTATATCATTTTTAGATGTAATATCAAACGATTTTTTAAAAGGAGCAACATTCATTTGGTATGAGTCTTTAACATTTCCATAATCAGTATATCTATAACCTGCATCAAATGAAATGTTGTCAGTCATAGCATATGATACACCTGCTCCAATTTGCCAAGCCAAATTGTTATCACTTGACTTTTTGCTTACACCGTTATCAGGTAATGATGCTTTACTTTCAACTCTTGCATAACCTAAACCAGCCCCAACATAAGGTGTAAATTTAGTGCCTGTCTCAATATCATAATAAACATTTAACATTGCTGAATAGACAGATGTCTCCGTTGTTGCATTTACTGTTGATGGGGTAATAACTTTAAAAGCATTCGTGGAAGAATCTTTTGCATCATCATTCCAACCAAATTCCAACTCACCCCTTAATTTACCATATTTTACAGGAGTTGCAGCTCCATAAGCCAATCTAATTCCCCAAACATCATCTTTATGTCTATTATCAAAAATTTTATTATGATGATGATTTGTGCCGCTGAATGAATAATGAGAATTTACATCTGCATCATTTTCCATTTTTACAAAAGCACTTTTTGCGGAAACATACTGATTAAAATCCATAGCATTAGCATTGACTGCATATAAAGTTGTAGCAATACCTGCCAACAATAACATTTTGTTCATTTATAAACTTCCTTTCATTTTATATATAAAATTAATAGCCTTGATGAGAGGCGACTGGAAGTTAGAACCTATTTGATAGAATAGTGTAGTGTATTTGGTATATGCATATACCTTATTAACTACCTTCCAGTCATAAAGACCAAAAGGTAGCTTTTTACATCCGTCAGACGGACAACTATCAATAGAGGGTTCTAAACCTCACATCAGTAATCAACTGATGCATTATTAGGCTATTCTATGATAATGTAAAAATCAAGTGAAAAGTGATAGAATTCAAAAAACAAAAATCTCCTAATAAATATTTGTATGATTTATTAGGAGATTTTTATGTGGTATTTTATTTTACATCCTAAAAAAGCAATAAAAAATTGGCTTTTCAAAGTAAATAGAGAATATGAAGATAAAAGGGATGAAGAAATTTTGAATAGGTATAAGTTTTAATCTAATCTCAAAAAATTCTTATATTCTTTATTTTCTCTAATAGAATTAAAATTTTCAGTATTGATTATTTCTTTTAGAATTTGTTTTAATAAACCATTTTCTCTTTATAAATTTTCAACAGCATTAAATAATGTAGAAATGTTTTTATCTTGTATATTAAAAGCATTTTTCATTACTTTTAACTGAACAATACTATTTTCATTGATGCTTGTTAAATATTGTTTTGTTTCATCTGTATAATCATATTTTAACATAACAAAAATCCTTTTTCATAAATTATTGAACAGAATTACATTATAAATTCTTGTAAAATAATTTAGCAAGGATTTTATAAATCATACACTAATCATAATTGAGCCAAAAACATAAAGTCCTTTTGGTATAAAAGCTTTATTTTTTAGGAAAAACATAC
>JAIRLV010000239.1 GCA_031259185.1 Elusimicrobiota bacterium
AAAAAGAGACTTGTTATTGCAAGATTATTTAACTGATGTGACACTAAATGATTTAAAAAACAACACAGTTTACGGAAGCGAAATATCGTCTACTGCAAAAGTTGCTAAGATGAATATGATTTTAATAGGCGATGGTCATAGTAATATTGTAAAACAAGATACATTAAAAAATAAAGTAGAAAATAAATATGATATTATTTTGTCAAATATACCCTTTAATTTATCAGTTGACGAAACTGATTTATATTATACAAATAGCAAGAATGGCAATATTCAATGTTTAGAACATATTATTCATGCTTTAAACGACAAACCAACTGCAAGAGCATTTATAATAGTTCCAGAGGGAATTTTAGATGATCCAAATTTATTGAGTATAAGAAAAAGATTAATAGATAACGACCTATTAAAAGGCATTGTTTCTCTACCAAATGGCATATTTCTGCCTTATACAACTGCAAAAACTTCAATATTGTGTTTCCAAGGTTATAATGGAACAAAAACTGATAAAATTTTTTATTATAAGATTAAAAATGATGGTTATACTTTGACGCAAAGGAGAAGGAAAATATATGGAATAAATGACTTAGATAAATATTTTGATAGTGATGATTTAAAATATATTGATTATAATGATATTAAAAGCGACAATAATTATTCATTTTTTTATTTTAAATATGAAAAAGAAGCGCCGCAAGGTTTTATAAAATTAAAAGAGATAATTAAAGAAGTAAAAAAGAAAAATATAAATAACTATGAAACTGTAACTATTACAAATAGCGAATTATATGGGATTATTGGTGGTGAAAATTTTTGGGGTGAAAATTTTTCTTCTGTAACATCAAAAAATAATATGAATTATAAAGTAGTCGCTCCAAATCAAATCGCATATAGTCCGCCAAGGGTCAATGTCGGTTCATTGGGAATAAATTTAACTGAAAAACCTATTGCAATCAGTCCTTTGTATGTAGTTTTTGAAGTGATTAATAAAAATTTTTTGCCTGAATATGTTTATTTATATTTGAAAAGCAATAAAGGGTTAGAATATATTAGGACAAGATGTTATGGTACTGTTAGACAAACTTTAAGATATGATGATTTAAAGGAAATTTATATTCCAAATATTAATATAGAAAAACAAAAAGAAATATGCAATAAAGCGAAACAAGCAAAAGAAAAATATAAAGAGTATTTAAGAATTAAAAATGAATTAGATAATCTTGTGCTTTAAATAATTGATTATATAAAAGGCAAAAAAAAAAATTGAAAATTATAAAAAAAGATATATTGATAATTGGATCGGGACTTGCCGGGCTTGGTTGCGCATTAAATTTAAATAAAAAGTTTAAGATAGGAATTTTATCAAAAGCTAGTGTTAAAGAGAGCAGTACTTTTTATGCGCAGGGTGGTATTGCGGCAGTAAATTCTATAGATGATTCTTGCAAATCGCATATTCAAGATACAATGATAGCGGGAGCAGGACTTTGCGATGAAAAAGTTGTAGAAAAAGTTGTTTCACAAGGACGTTCTTTGATTCAAGATTTAATAAATTGGGGCGTTGATTTTACAAAGCTTGAAAATATAAAAGAATATGATTTGACAAAAGAAGGTGGACATACAAAAAGAAGAATCTTTCACAAAGATGACAATACTGGAGCGGAAATAGAAAATAAACTTTTACAAAATATTTTTAGCAGAAAAAATATTGAAATTTTTGAAAATCATACGGTAATTAATATAATCACTGATACGATTAATGGAGAAATAATAGCTTGCGGTGTTTATGCTTTAGATAATTTTGGAGGTGAAATCATAACATTTGAAGCAAATTATATTATTTTGGCAACAGGAGGAGCAGGAAAAGTTTATTTATATACAAGCAATCCGGATATTTCTTCAGGGGATGGAATTGCCATTGGCTATAGAGCGGGAGCAATTATTGCCAATATGGAGTTTATGCAATTTCATCCGACTTGTCTTTATCATCCAGATGCAAAATCTTTTTTGATCAGTGAATCATTGCGAGGTGAAGGCGCAAAATTGAAGCTTGAAGATGGCGCAGAGTTTATGAAAAGTTATCATGAACTAAAAGAATTAGCTCCACGAGATATTGTCGCTAGAGCTATAGATTTTGAAATGAAAAAGTTAGGAATTACAAATGTTTATTTAGACATTACTCACAAAGATCCTCACTTTGTTAAAAAAAGATTTCCAACTATTTACAAAAATTGCCTAAATTTTGGAATAGATATAACAAAAGATTTAGTTCCAATTGTTCCCGCATCGCATTATACTTGTGGCGGAGTAAAAACTGATATTGATGGAAGAACAAATATAAAAGATTTGTTTGCTATTGGGGAGGTTGCGTCTACAGGTCTTCATGGAGCAAATAGACTCGCAAGTAATTCATTACTTGAAGCAATATTTTTTGCAAAACGAGTTGCAAAATTTATAAATAAAAATTTTGAGCCCAAAAAATTTTTAAATATTAAAAAATGGAACATTGGAAAAGCTATAGATAGTAATGAAACTGTTTTAATTCAACAAAATTGGGAAGAAATTCGTAAATTTATGTGGAATTATGTTGGGATTGTTAGGACGGATAAAAGATTAATGAGAGCAAAAAGAAGAATTGAGCTTTTAAAAAAAGAAATTCAAGAATATTATTGGGATTTTAAATTAACAAAACCTTTATTAGAACTCAGAAATTTAGCAACAGTTGCAGAGATTATAATTTTATCAGCTTCTAAGCGCAAAGAATCAAGAGGCTTGCATTATAATCTGGATTATCCAAAAAAATTAAAGATTGCAAAAAATACTTTATTGAAAAAAAATTAAAATATATTCTTTTGAAAGTTAAAATTTTGCGCTATAAACGCTTGCTTTATTGAATATTTTTTCAACTCAAGTATTAAAACCTTAAAAAAATAAAAAATTTTTGCTAGATATATTTACTTTATATAATTTAGAGAATATATATTTAATTCATCAACTATACAACATATTGTGGTATCATACTATATATTGTGGTATATACACACATTCTTTAATTTTTTTCATATATTAAATTAAAATTAATCTAATTTTGAAATTGGCATTTTTCTAACCTATATACTAATCCTTAAATATTTTAGCGTCTAATATCATTTCATTTTTATTAAAAAAATAAGTTACAAAACTCTCATATCATAAAAAATTAAAAAGCTTGATTTTTATGTTATTTTAGATATATAATTACATATTTTAATATAAAATTTTTGAAGGTAAAATGTTTAAAAATATACTAGAAGAAATAGATAATATCTTTAGAAAAGATCCTGCTGTAAAAACAAAATTAGAAGTATTTTTTTGTTCTCCGGGGTTACATGCAATTTTTTTTCATAGAGCGTCTCATTATTTATATAAAAAAAAATTCTATTTTTTGGCTAGAATATTTTCAAACATTATTAGATTTTTTACTGGAATAGAAATTCATCCGGGAGCAGTAATTGGAAAAAAAGTTTTTATTGATCATGGTATGGGAGTAGTAATTGGGGAAACTGCAATAATTGGCGATGAGTGTTTGCTTTATAAAGGCGTGGTACTGGGAGGAACTTGTTCTGAAAAAATTAAAAGACACCCGACTTTAGGAAAAAATGTAGTTATTGGAACAAATGCCACACTATTAGGGAATATTGAAATTGGAGATAATGTT
>JAIRLV010000256.1 GCA_031259185.1 Elusimicrobiota bacterium
TTAATAGAAGATAAAGCTTTATTTAGCATATCCATATAAAGTTCGAACCCGATTTCTTTTATATAACCATGCTGTTTTTTCCCAAGGATATTTCCTGCTCCTCTTATTTCTAGATCTCTCATCGCTAATTTGATCCCTGCGCCAAAGCCTTGAAAACTTTGAATCGCCCGAAGTCTTTTTATTGCATTTTCATTTAGCGCATAGTTTTTCGGATAAAGCAAATAACAAAATGCTTTTTCATAACCTCTTCCAACTCTTCCTCTAAGTTGATAAATTTGCGAAAGCCCAAGTTTGTCTACTCTATCGACAATGATCATATTTACAGCTGGGATATCAAGTCCCTATTCAAGAATTGTAGTCGTAATTAAAACATTATACTTTTTATCAATAAAATCCATCATAATTTTATCTAGATCATCTGTACTCATTCTGCCATGAACAACTGCTATTTTTGCTTTTGGGACTAATTTTGAAATCTCTATAGCCTTTTCCATTATATTTTCAATTCTGTTATAAACAAAAAAAACTTGTCCATTTCTCGCCAATTCAAAATCTATCATTTGTTTGATTAATTTTTCATCATATTCAGTTATATTTGTCGTGATATTTTTTCTGATCGGCGGCGGTGTTTCAATTACAGAAATATCTTTTATTCCATTTAATGCCATTGATAGAGTTCTTGGAATAGGTGTCGCACTCAAATACAAAATATCCAAATTTTTCTGCAATCTTTTCAATTTTTCTTTATCTTTTACTCCAAAACGATGTTCTTCATCAACTATCAAAAATCCTAAATTTTTGAATTTTATATTTGACCTCAAAACAGAATGTGTTGAAATTATTATATCTGCTTTTCCTTCTTCTATAAACTTTTTATTTACAGCTATTTCTTTTTGTGTCAAAAATCTTGATAGCATTACAACTTTCACTGGATAATTCAAAAATCTAGTTTTAAAAGTATTAAAATGTTGTTTAGCCAAAATTGTTGTCGGGCAAACTAGAACAACTTGTTTATAATTCATAATTGCTCTAAATGTCGCGCGAATCGCAACTTCAGTCTTTCCATATCCAACGTCTCCGCATAAAAGTCTTTCCATCGGATTTTCAGAAGCCATATCAGCTAGAACTTCTTGAATAGCTACTTTTTGATCTTCAGTTTCATCATAAGGGAAAGTATTTGAAAATTCTATTTCCGCTAATTTACTTTCTTTGAATATGAAGCCTTTTATTTTTTTTCTTGTAGCTTGAATACTTATAATTTCCATTGCCATTTCAAAAATTTTCTGTTCAACTTTTTTCCTAGTCTTTTGCCAGGTAAAGCTATCCATACTATCTAAAAGCGGAACATAATCAGATTCATAATTTGAATATTTGCTAATCAAATTAAAGTCAAAAATCGGTACAAAAAGTTTATCTCCCTTTGCATATTCTATTGTTATGTATTCGGAAACTTTATCATTTGTATTGACTTGTGTAAAACCCAAAAACCTTCCGATTCCAAAATTATTGTGAACTACGTAATCCCCAATTTTATAGTCAATGGAAGTTTCTTTAAAAACATCTAAATTTTTACCTTCCAAATTTTCAAATTTTTTGGTTCTATTTTTATATTTTTTTTGTTCTTTTTTGCTAAAATTAAATTCTGCAATCAAATCTCTACCAAATAATTCTTTCTCTGTAAAAATTATAAAATTTTTTTCTAAAGAACAAAATCCTTGCCTCAAAAATCCAGAGAAATAATTTATTTTAAGTTTTGGAAATTTTTTTGAAAGCATAGCTTTAAAACTTTGTATTTCTGAATCTTTGTATAAAACAACACAAACCGAAAAGTTATTACTTTCAAGTTCTTCAAAATATTTGTAAAGAAAATCTAAATTCCCATTGAATGTTATTGTTTCATAAAGTTTTAGATCTACAGAATCTCTCGCAAATGGCTCAATTGTTATTGAAACAAATTCTTTATCGTTTAAAAAATTTTTTGTATTTTCAATATCTTTTTCCTCAAAAAATGCTATAAAATCATTTTTATCAAAATAATCTAAAATAATTGTGTCGCTCGATTCAGTAAAATTTCTTAAAGTAATTTTATTAGATTCTAGCTTATTTTTTCGTCTTTGAGTCATGGCGTCAAATTCATAAATCGCTTCAATTTTGTTATCGTCAAAAATTATTCTAATAGGATTTTCTGCATCCAATGCCCAAATATCTAAAATTTCTCCTCGAACACTAAAATCTTGTTTTTCATAAACTTCTTCTTGTCTGGCGAAACCAAATTCAACAAATTTTTCTATCAATTTTTCTCTTTCAAAAATATCTCCGACTTTCAAGTCAAATTTATCACTTTCAAGTTTTAATTTTGAAATAGTCGTCTCAAGTAAAGAATTACTGTTTACAATTACAATTTTTGGGTTCTTAGAAGCTAGAAGCAATTTTTCAAAAAATAATAATCTATCGCCAGATATTTTTGATGGAAGTTCCAAAATTTCAACTTCTTCATTTATACCATATAATTGAAGGAAAGACTGAATCTCTAATTTTATAACATATGGATCAATTTTGTCATCAATAATATAAAGCAATGATTTTTTTTTCGTTTGATTTTTTAAATGAAAGTAAGTTAGTAAAGCAATTAAGCTACTAGAGGTTTTTGTCAGACCAGAAAACTTTAATAATTTTTTATCAGTATTTAAACAATTTTTTTTGAGAAAATCTGAATATTGTATATTTTTTTCT
>JAIRLV010000021.1 GCA_031259185.1 Elusimicrobiota bacterium
AAGAATTCTCCCTCTTCTTCTTCTGTCATTGCTTGTTTTTGTTGTTTTTTCCAATCATCCATTGCTTTTATTAATTTAAAGAAATCTTCTTTTTTTTCTATTAAAATATCGCGCCCAAATAAATTTATTATTTTATCTTGAACTAATGGCTGTGCTTCTCCACCTTCTGGTGGTGGCATAGGCATTCCTTCTGCTGGTGATGATGGTAGTGGCATAGGAACACCTCCTCCTCCCATATCCATTCCGCCAGCACCAGCCGCTTGCCCGCCTTGAGCTTCAAGTTGTTTAAAGAGCATAATATCATTTATTTCTTTTGTTGAAAAATGCATTACGTTTTTAAGAATATATTTTGATGGGAATAATTGTGTTCCGCTCATTGCTTGGATTAATGACATTTTTTGATTCATGAATTCAATATCTATTACTTCCTTCATATTTGAAGGGGGAGTAAGTTCAATTCTAAAATTTGAAAGATCTTCTCGTTTTTTCTTTTTAAAGAATAATTCTATATAAGATATTTTTGTTAAACCTTCTTCAATGTAATATTGAATTCGTTCTACAAATCTAGCAAATTTAATATCTTGCATAGCGAGGCTTCCGCGAGCACCTCCACCTCCAGTATTATCATCGTTTCCAAGATATGACGGTGGAATATTTAAAGTCATAAGAATTTGATCTCTAAAATATTTTAAATCATCAATGGTGTTTAAACCTTGCCCTCCAGGAAGAGTATCAACATTTGTTCCGGTTTCTCCATCTCTTATTGGGATAAATACATCTTGTGTAATAGAAAGAGCAGCTGCTTTTCTGTTTATGTTTCCATCGCTATCAAGAACTTGATTGGTGCGATAATTATCTCTTACCTTCATTACATAACGGTTTGCTTCATTTGGAGCCATATTACCTACGCCTATTTTAAATACACGTCTTTCAGGAACACGAGCTAACCTATAAACAAGTATAGCATCTTCTAACATAGTAAGTCTTCTAAATGTTCTTACTCCAGCTTTTAGTAAGCTTCCGCCATAAGGATTAAAATCTTTATCAGTTATTTTAAAATGAATTATTTGCCAAGGCTGTAATCTATATTGGACTATTTCTTCTTTTTTATCTCTTTGTTTATCATATTCCGTAGAAGTATTAAATTGAAGAGAAGTGTTTTCTTTTGCTTTGTCGTCTGTATATGTATAAAATATTAATTTACCGTTTTTTTCTATGCGATTTACTTTTGATGGTTCAAGATATCTTATTCTAACTATTTCTCTTGGAGTATCATAGCTATCCGGAATAACTTCATAAAAATTATCTCCATATTTTATTGTTTCATAAATTATACTCCATAATTCTTTGTTTATATTAAGGCGTTTATGCCAAAGATCTTCAAGAATATTTTTAATATCTTCGTCTTCAGAAGTTATATTTATAATGTTGCCATCATTGTTTTTTTGACAAGCATCGTCGCAAACTACTTGAAGAGCTCTATTTATGAAATTTGTATGAGACATTTCATTAAATATGTTGTAATAATTTACACGATTTTGATATTGGTCTCCAGCTTCTATGTATGAGTTATTATTTTGTTGAAAACCATTGGCAAATGAATTAAAACCAGTAAAATCAAAACCACCTATGGTGTCATTTTTATCATCAAACCTTCTATTTATTTCTTTTAGTTCTTTATCTGGTATTTCGGTTCGAATTGATAAATCATCAGGGAATCCTGATGTTTTATTTATGTTTTGCTGTATATTATCACTTGCTTTTTGGTCAAATTGTATATTATTTGTATTGACTTCACGTCCATTAGATAACATTTTTATTATATTTCCTTAGAATTAACTTTTAAGGAAATAAGAGGGGCAAAAGATGCCCCTCTTGAAAAAACTATTCTTTGAATTCTATTTGTATTTTTTTAGTTTCTTCAACTTTGGCTGGGATTTTTAATAATAAGATTCCATCTTTTAATTTTGCTTCCGTTGCTTCTTGGTTAAATTTAGATGATGGAATCATATATTTTGTTTTAAAAGATGATACTGATTTTCTAAATTCATCTTTTTCAGTTGTTTCTTTTTCAATTTTACTTTCTAAAAGAAGATAGTTGCCATCAAAAGATATATTAATATCTTTTTCAGTATAGCCCGGAAGTATAAATTTTAAGTTTAGATTTTTTTCATCATCTAGCCAAGAATTTACTTCTGGAAATTGATTATCTCTTTTTTCAAAGAAATAATTGAAAAATCTGTCTACATCATTGAAAAGTGATGTAGAATTAACTGGTAGCAAATCGAACATTTTATCCTCCTTGTCGATTAAAAAATTTAATATATTTTCCACATTTAAATTGTGTGGAATTGCTAAATAATTTATTTTATTATTATCACAATATTCTTTTTTAATTTTGTTATTTTTTTAATATTTTAAATTTATTATCTTTACTACTTTGTAAATGTATTAAGCAAAATCTTCTTTTTCTTATATTAACTTTGTAATTTTATCCTAAAATCCATTTTATATCTTCCATAGATTGAATATTTGATTCTCTTAAAAATTTTTCTCTTGCTTCTTCATATATTTGAGAATCTAATGAAGTTATAGTATCTATTTTTGTATTATCTGTATGATGTGAAACTTTATTACCATCTTCATCTATAAAAAATGAAAGTAATTCTCTGCTAGCTGCTGGGGCGTTAAAAAGAGCAATTGCATAAGCCATTATAGCATCGTCGTGAGCACTTCCTACAGCTTCTACTTTACCACCTTCTCCAAAAACAAGTGTTTTTATTTGTCCCAATAATCTTTCACTATAAATTTTTACTTCTTCTTCGTCATCATATAAAGTTTCTATAAATTTATTTATAATTATTTGCCTTGATTTTGTTGATGTATACCATCCAGTAAATCTAATAACTCCAGAAGATGATTTTTTTTGTTTATATAAATTTGGATAATTTAAATCTTTATCAAGAATGGTAAACGATGATTCACCAATACTATTACTTTCAAGAAATATCATAGCTGTGTTATAATAATATCCTGTTCTTTCCGCCAAAAAAGCAAGATCATAAGTTGTACATTTTCCAATATATTCTGCTACTTGTTCGTAAGTATTTGCGTCAATAACTTCTATACAAGAACTATCTAACGATGTTCCAGTTGCTACGTCAATTCCTATTACAAATTTTTGTCCTGGTTCTGGTTGTTTCCAAATGTATAAGTTCTTAGTTGGTTTATCATTTAATATATCTTTTAAAATTGGATCTTTTAATTGTTTTTGTATTTTTTCAAATATATCATTGGTAAATACAGTGCTTTGCATTACTACAAAGTCTCTTAATATTTCTTGCCTAAAAAGAATTTCTCCAGAAGTTTTATGTTGATTTCTTAACCAATCATTATTTTTCCAATTTTTTGCTATTGGGTCAAAGAATTTGCGAGCTTCAAAATATACATTTTTATTATTAAAATAATCTTTATTTTCAAATTCTTTTAATTCTTTATTATATCCTTTGTATGGTAAAATACCATTTAAATCTGGGCACATCCACCAATCTATATAATAAAGCTTCGAACTATCTTTTTTATTTTCTCCGCCTTCTTGCTCAAGTTGATTTACTTGAGTCCAATAATAATATCCTTCACTGCCTTCAATATTTCCGTTTGGAGTTGAAATCATAGTAATTCTACCACCAGTTCTTGATATAGCAGCATTAATAGATGCTATAATCCCTTGAACAATAGTATTAGTTTGATAAAATGCTAACTCGTCAAGAACTACTTCGGTAGGAGAAGTACCACGTCCACTTGTTTTTGAGCGAGCAAAAGCTTGTATTAAACTTTTATTTGAAAATTTTAAACTTTGAACATTGTTAATTGTATTTTTTATGTTTAAAAATTGAGGAATATGTTCAAGATTTATTTTTATTTTATCTAAAAAATCGTGTGAACTTTGAGCATCTTTACTTATTATAACTATCCATTGCGATGGAAATAATAAAGCTTTCCAAAACATAAGAAGAGCGTTTAAAGTTGACAAACCAGCTTGTCTTGTTTTGGTAAATACTACTTTTTTATAATTCATTGATTGTTTTATTATTTCTTTTTGAAAATAATAAAGTGTATCGCCTGCCGGTATTAAAGGTTTGCCTTTTAATTCAATATAACAATATTCAGATATAAAAAATAAAGGAGATATTTTACATAATTCTTTTTCCATTCCTATGTCTACAAGGCTTATGGTTTTTTTATTATTCGCTTGTTCTAAAAATTTATTTTCGGCGTATTTTAAAAGTTCTTGAAATGTTGTTTTAATGTCATATTTTTTTATAATATTTTCATATCTTTGTTTAAATTGTAATTCTTTATTATTCATTTTTATTTATACTCATTATGTATTTTTTCTAATATTTTTTCTCGTAAATTTTCTATTTCATTACAATTGTATATCATTTGCCCAATATTTCCTATAGGTAATATATCAAATAAATTATATTTTTTTACCATTTCCCAATTTATTCCTTGTGGTTGTTTATAAGCATCATTTAAATACATTACGCGGATATTTTTTAATGACCATAATTTAATTACTTCAGGAGAAATGCCAGTGAAATAATAACAGGGTCTTGGAATCCAAAATGAAATACACCATACTTTTCCATAATTATCCCAATTCATTTCATTTATCAATTGTTTTTCTATTGTTTTTATAAGTTCTTCTCCAGTATAACCTAAAACACGGCTCCATTTAAATTTACTTCTTTTATTTTTTATAAGATATTGGGCGGCTTGTTTTATATTTCTGTCGGCATGGCAATGTTTGAATTTTTTTGTACTTAAACAGCTTTTACAAACATTTTTTATTCCATCTTTGCTATTAGAGTCTTTATGAAATTCTGATTCGTCTTTTTCTTTGAGACATTTTCGACAAATCTTCATCTTAGTTCCTTTACTAATTAACTTTTTACTCTAATTTATTTTTTGGAAGATTATATCTATTTTTTTCTATCATTAATTTACGAGCTGAATTAGGAATTCCGTCAATTTTTGATAAATCTATTAAATTACTTTCACAATTCCATACAAGCCAGCTACCAAAAGAATCATTTTGTGGATAAGCATTTAAAACTTGATAAGCTTTATAACGATCCGTAATAATTACACAACCATTCTCAATTACATCACTGGAATTTTCATAGGTACTGTCTTTAATATCAATTTTTTTTGTTTTTCCTCTTTGAATTAATACCGGGGCTTTAGTTTTAATTGTATCAATTATATCATCATTGCCTTCATAGGAAAATTTTATATCCATAACGTTATTATTTAACCAATTTATGAATTTTTTAACACTTTGATGTTTACTTTGATATTTGCTTATGTTTTCGTTTAAAAGAATATTTTCTTCTACAAGTAATATAAAATGATTATTTTCTATTTTTAATGTGATTGGTGTTTTTCTTTTATTTTGAATAATAATTGTCCCGTTTATTCTATCTTTTAATGAACGTATATTTTGAACCATTCTATCAAAATTAAAACTAAAAACAAGATTTTGCTCTTGTTCTTCATAAATATTTAAATTTAATTGGGCCGTCCAAGTGTTTGTTTTATATTGGCTTCTTTGAGAAAAATGTGGAAGATATACTCTACTTATTTTTTCGGTATTATAAACTTCATCTATAGCGGTAGCGGCTTTATCATAAAGGAAAATATATGCTAATCTTCCTTGTGTCTGTATTTCTTTATCAAGTAATGAGGATTGATATGTTCTTGTTGAAGAAGATTGAAGCCAGTCAATATAATTCCAATTTTGAGTTTCTTCTTGTATTTCATCAGAAGGCATTAACCTACTCCTCTTTCACGGGCAATTCTTTTTTTATATGCTATAATAGCTTCTGAAAATAATTTTTTATTAGTATCAGATAATACATTTATTTTATTTTTTTTTCTTTTTTCTTCATATGTTTTATATTCTGGACTTTCTTTGAAGGTATTAATTTCATCTGCTTCATTCATATTATTTTGTCTTAACATTTTAAAAAGCCAATCAAAATTTGGTTTTTTTGGCTCTTTTTCTATTAATAAGTTTATTTCTCCAGCTATAACTTTTTTTTCTTGTTCGTTTTTTGATTCTTTTAATTTAGATAAGAGTTGTTGTTTAAATGCTTCTACTCCGCCAGTTGCTTTAGCTGCTTTTTGTAAGGTTGTCCATTTTTTATGTTTTATATTCCAATCTTCAATTTCTTCAGCCATCCAACTTTTTCTTTTTTGTGGTTTTGTATCAACCATTTTATTTTCTGGCATTTGATTAGATATAGTATTGGTATTTTCTATAGTTTTTATTGATTTTTTTAATGTATCAAAAACATTTTGCGATACATAATAAGTATTATTAGATTTTGAATATAATGGTGATATAACTCTTGATTTTATAATACCAAGCATATATTTTCTATAAGCTTTTTTAAGTTGTTCTGATGGAAGTGATTGAAAATCATTTTTTCCAAAAGTTTCTTCATAAAATTTAGAACGTAAAAATTCTCTAAAGAATTTTACATTCATTTCTTTAATTACTTTAGCTCTGCCTTCTTCGTTTTCTGTTCTTCCAATTGTTTTTTCACCTTCTTTAAGGTAAAAAGCTCTAATTCTATCTTCATCGCTTTCATTAGTTGTTTCTCCAGGTTGACTACTTGTTCCTATTTTACTTGGTTTTCTTTGCCCTTTTCCAATAATAAGTTCATATGCTGTTTTTATAACACCATCTACACTTATTTGTACAGGAGTTGAATTTAATTTAAAGTCATCAGATTGTGTTTTTTTATATTGTGGATCTGCTCCGTTTAAGTCTACATCTTGTTTGTTTATAATATGTGAATGGGAGTTAATAGCATTGCCAAGTATTTCTAACGCCTTATCTGTTTTGTCTATAAAAAATCTTTTGGCTATCGGCAATGGAGTATCTTTTATATTTTTTTTAATTACATGTACTTTTGTTTTAATATTTTTTGATAATTTTGATTCTTTTTCAGGGTCAGGCGTTGAAGATAAATTTGTTTCAACTTCTTTAGTGAATGTTGATTTTCCTTCAATGATTTTATTATCAAGGTATTCATCAATATCTATTTTTTCTTTATTTGCTGTTTTAACCATATTTAAGAATTCGGCAAAAGTTGTTGCTCCGGCTCGCTTTGCTTTATTTTTTAATCGTTCAAAATCATATATTGAAACGCCATTATTTCTAAGCAATGTTTTGGCTATTGAATATTGTTCTGGAGTCATTCCAAGTTTCGCCATTCTTTCGTGTGCTTTTTCTGTTGATTTGCCTTCTAATAACATTTTTATATCCTTAATAATTAAAAAAAATATTTTTTTTAATTGCTTGTTTTATTGTCATCATCTTTCTCGCTTAAATTTTTTAGAGCTGTTTTTGAAGCCTCTGAAGCTACTTTTGCTACTCTTATATTTATAATAGTTTTTATTGCGTTGAATGAACTGTTGCCGCGAGATTGTATTGAAATTGGAACTTCGCCTGTTTGTTTTACAACAGCTCCAATGATTGCGTTATTTATAGCTGTCATTGATTTATATTCCGCTGGCAATTTTTTATATTCTTCTCTTGCTAATTTAAAATTATCGTCTTTAATCGCTTCAAAAACATCTTTAAGAGGAACTTCAAAACGATTTATATTTTCTTTTGTTTTTATAATTTGATTTTTAACAATTGGGGAGTTTTTTTTCTTAATAATATTTGTTTTTATATTATAAAGTTTTTCTTTGTCAATCCCTATATTATTGCCAGCTCTTCTGATGTTGTTTATTACGGCAGAACCACCTTTAGACATAGCAAGTAAGATTAATGAAATAACCCAAGCAAATATAATTCCGGCGGAAGTAAAACCGAGAGTAGTTCCAATAAGCTTGGCAAAATCTTCTTCTAATATTTCTTCATTAATTTCTTTTTCTTCTATATATTCAACTAATGTTTTAGACATCTCTGTATCATACCTTTACAATTAACTTAAAAATTCAAAATTATTTAATGGGCAAGTAGATAAAGTTAAAATTAGGAAATAATAATTATGAAATTCAATGATATAGTTAATCTTCTTGAAGCTCAAACAGAAATGTCTAATATTGGAGACCAAACTTTTGTAAATAATAATCTTGTTGATGTTAATAAAATACCCAATCATGCTAAAATTGTTAATGAAATAAAAGAAAAAATTGCTGCTGCTAAATTATGGGATGATTTTAAGAAAAAAGATGTTTCCACAATAGACATTGATCCATCAAAAGTTCAAAGGAATAAAGTATATGTTACATCTGATTCTGGTAAATTATATGTTTATGATATAGCGTTAAAAAAATTATGGAAGGCAAGTCAAGAAGAAATAAATTCTAGAAATAAAGAATTAGTTAGTCAAAAAGCCGAAAATTTAGCAAAAAGAACTGGTCTTGGAAATAAAATTGCTGCTTCTTGTAAAACTAAAAAGGAAAAATAAGAATGCCTTGTCCATGTATTAAGGGAGCTGTACATCAATATCTCACCAAAGAAGAAATTTTGAAAGAGATAAAAAATTATTTTCCAGATGGTATAGCCGATGTTGGCATTGATTCTCTTGGCAGATTTTATCTTGTTTCTCAAACTAAGGGGCCAGATGCTTTTATAACAGTTAGCGGTGATGCCGCTGATCCAATATTTTGGGGTGGAAGTCCACCAAAAACAGCAGTAGGGGAAGATGCTAAAAAAGGTGAAATTAATTACGGGCCAATAATTGAGGAAATAAAAGATCGTTTAGGAGATCCGCTTGCTCCATTTGAACTTACTGAAGATCAGGTTAAAGCTGGATTAAGAGAAACTTTAAATCTTTATTATAAATGGAGAAATTTTAAAACAAAATCAATTACTTTACAGCTTTCGGGAAATCCGACAGATGGATATGAGATTCCGCCAATTATTCCTTCACAAAAATCAATAAAAGAAATATTATTTAAACCAAGAATGCCATTTTCAATTTATGCTAATTCAGGTTTTGAAAGTACTATTTGGAGTCAGCAACTTTTAACGCAGTATAATACCAGTAAATTTTTAACTGGGGGGTTTCCTGCTGATTTTTATATTTTAAATATGGCAGCGGGTGACTGGGATTTAATTCTTGGGACTAAACCAAGATGGGAAATAATAAATGATAGAATTCATGTTTACCCAAAACTTCCAGCTTATACAAAAGTATCTATTCTTTATGACGGATATATGACTATTGAAGAAGTAATGCTTGATTCTTTTGTAGTCTCCTATTTAACCGGCTGGTGTAGAAAATTGATTGGAACAATCAGAGATTCTTTTGGTGGCGTTTTACAAGTAGGAGAGCAATCACTTCAGATGCAGGGTAAAGATATGATTCAAATGGGAACAGATGAAATGAAAAATGCTTTAGATGAGATAAAAAAAGAATCAGAACCACCATTACTCCTGATCGGCTAGGGTTATTTTCACCTATTTTTTTCTGTGGTTAAAGTTAGATTTATGAGATTAAAATACACCACAGAAGAAATTAAACAAAGAGTATTAGAAATCTATAATGGTGAATATGAGGTTGATATTTGATTTG
>JAIRLV010000100.1 GCA_031259185.1 Elusimicrobiota bacterium
AGTCGTTGATATTTTATTTTTTTGAGATTTTAGCTTTTATTCTATTTAATATAAATTTTATCTCATTTACTTTTAAAATATAAGTTAGCGATAAATAAAAAAAAATTCCTAAGAAAATCGGAATTATAAATGCCAAAAATTTATTCCAGATAAAAAATTTATAAGAAACAGAACAAATTATTCCCATAAAAATTGACGAAATAAATACTTTGACAAAATTGGAAATTCTTTGTTTTTTGAAAAATCCAAGCTTCCCAATTCTTTTTCTCAGGGAATAAAGTAATAACAATAAATTAATAGTTGAAGAAATTGCAGTCGCTAGCGCCAATCCTCCAACTTTCAAAGGTTTCATCAGAATAAAGTTAGCAATTACATTTGTTACCACGCAAAAAGCAGCGATTTTGACAGGAGTTTTCGTATCTTTAAGCGAATAAAAAGCGGTTGAAATAATTTTTACACAAGCGTAGCTAAAAAGACCTAAACAATAAAATTGTAGAGTAGAACTTGTCATTGCAGTTGCCAAAGTATCAAATTTACCTCTTTCAAATAATAGTTTTACGATAGGATTTGCTAAAACGATTAGCCCTACGGTAGAAGGAATAATAAAATATATCATAATATTTATGTTATCGCGAAGCATTTTTTTTAATTCTTTAAAATTTTCAAAACTTGCGGATTTTGATAAATTTGGAAGCGCAACAACTGATACGGCAACTCCAAAAAGCGAAAGCGGAAGTAGCATTAAATGATTAGAATAATATAGCGCGGAAATACTGCCTTCTCGGAGCCAAGATGCAAATATTACATCAACAAAAGCGCTGACTTGATCTGTGGAAGATCCGATTATTGCAGGGATCATCAAGATTAATATTTTTTTTAATCCGTCATTTTTAAAATCTAAACAAAATGTCATTTTTATTTTTTGTTTGATTATTGGAATTAATTGAAATAAAGCTTGCCAAATTCCTCCAATCACAACAGCAATTGAAAGCCAAATAATTGCAACTTTTTGTGCCACGAATGGAACGATTGAAAACATAATTAAAAGTTCGGAAATGCTTAAAAAACAAGAAGATAATGCTGAATAAATAAAAATACTATGAACACAAAGTATCCCCATAAATAAAGCAGAAAATCCAATAGCAATAAAAAATGGAAACATTATTCTAGAAAGTAAAACTGCTAAACGAAATTTTTCCGGCTGATTAATAAATCCCGGAGTAATAATCTTTAGTATAAAAGGAGTAAAAATTATTCCTAAAATTGTAATCGCACATAAAGCAATTGCTAAAGCTGACAAAACACTTCCAAGAAATTTTTTTTGTTCTTCTTCGCTTTTATGAGATAAATAGTCGGTATAAATTGGAATAAAAGCAGAAATCAAAGCTCCTTCGCCTAAAAGTCTACGGAATAAATTTGGAACTCTATAGGCAACATAAAATATATCCGCATAAAATCCAGCCCCGAAAAAATTCGCTATAACCATATCTCTAAAATATCCCAAAATTCTAGATATCATTGTACTGCCAGCAAATTTAGAGATATTTTTATAATTTGAGTTTTTTTTTATAAATAAGTTTTCCAATTTTTTTTTAAATTAGCCTATTTTAATTTTACAGTAATTTTATAAATTATGAAATTGATAAAATTTGTTATTTTTATGATTTTTTTTTTTAAAAACAAGATTATAAAGCAAAAGATATTGTGAAAATATGAGTAAAGCCAAGTCTACCGAAGTTCACCATAGCATAATCTACTTTAAATTCATAACCTCTAAAAAAATCTAAAGGTTTTGTCAAAAATCCAAAACCAAGAGATAAACCTGATATAGAATACTCTGAAATTCCACTCCAGCTTTCAAAATCTAATAATTTGCCAGAATCATACAAAGAAGAATTATAACCTGCTCTCAAAGTAAGAATGTTGTTAATAAAATATTCTCCTCCGAATACAACTCTAAGTTTTGTATCTATAAATCTATAAATATCCATACTAATGCCTAATTTATTTTTTTGATAACTACTTCCAGCTCTAAATTCTAATGGCAATTTATCTTCGCTAATACCTAAATTCCTAACACTAAATCCTAAATTAATATTTTGTTTCCATTTATAAAGAATGCCGCCATCAGCAAGCACTGTAGCATAATTATTACTTGCAAATCTTTCGCTTGCATATTTCAAATTTGCGCCGACCAAAACATTATCATACAAGTCTATAGATTTTGCGCCACTTATAGTTACAGCTATTTGATTATAACCTAGATTATTAGTTATATTCCCTTGCTCATCTCTTCCTTCAATTTCGTCGCCGCTGCCCATATAAAAAATACTGCCTCCAAATACATCTAAATATCTAAATCTTCTCGTACCTAAATTTTTTACAAAAGCTAAATATTCTACATTTAAATTAGCAAACCACATCATATGTGTAGCAGAAATCTCAAAGTTTTTTACCATTTTCAAGCCTGCCGGATTATATCTAATGCTATTAACGTCATTTGCTACTGCTACAAAAGCGCCTCCCATTGCAAGCGTTCTAGCTCCAACATCCATTTTTAAATGTTGATATGCACTCGTTGCATCTGTGCTACTAGCAATTAAAAAGCTCTGATACGAAAAAATAAATAATACCAATATAGCTGTATATTTAAATATTTTCTTCATCATTTTATCACCATCATTTTTTTTGTTGTTTTTAACATCTCGCCAGTATTTTTTTCTTCAGCTTCCAAAACTATTATATAAAGCCCTCTTCCAATTTCTTTCCCACGTTTGCTTCTCAAGTCCCACAAAATCTGTCCACCTCCCACATCTGCGCTATGCAAGCTTTTTTTTGTAACTAGATTCCCAATAATATCATAGATATATAGGTATAAATTACTAACTTCATTTAAAGCATAATTGATCTTTACACTTCTATGTTTTTTAGCATCAACTGGGTTTGGGTAAGGATAAACACTTTCCCTAAAAATTTTTCTTCTTTCATTTATATCGGTTTCTTTATTCAATGTCCAAACTGTTCTAGTTGGAGTATCCAAAATATTTCCTTTTTCATCTTTTGGTATTAAAAGTACCATATAACTGCCATTAGGCAAACTATCGCCTCTATTGTTGTTCCCATCCCAAATCAAATCATAAGTATTACCTGCCTTCGTATTCTGATAATAATTCCTTACTAAAACACCATTTTCAACATGAAAACCATTATCGCTTCCATCATTTAAAATCAAATTTGAAGTTGGCGACCAAATTTCTATATCTACTCTTATAGAATCGTAAACTTTATATGAAATTTTTTCTTCTGGTTGTTCTCCAACATCACTAGTTTGCGCCGAATCACTAGTAGTAGTATTAGTACTATTTGCAACAGTATTTGACACAATTTCTATAATGGATTTTATAGAAATATCTAAAATTTTTGCAATAGCTATATCTCCACTATTATCGCTTGCGCTAATTTTAATTTTGTATTCGCCTTTTTTCAGTTTTACAAAATTGCTATCCCTACCATCCCAGCTTTTTATATTTTCACCTTGTATAGCCATCTCGTTAAAAGTTTGGATGAGGTTGCCATCTTTATCAAAAATTTCTATAATTACGTTAGCCACTTTTGATAAAGTATAATAAATTTTGTATGGTTCATTCATATTCTCACTTGATGCAGCATACACTACAGATGCGCTAGATATATTTACTACATCAACATTTAATACATCTATAAAATTTCCTGAAATACCGCGATACTCTTCTGTTATAGTAGTATCTTTCACAGATGTTACTTTAATCATATATTTATAACTACCATTAACTTTTCGTTCTATATCTGTACCTATTTTCCCATCCCATGATATCTTGGTATTTGTGTTATTATAAACTCCTGCTGGTAAATTATTATAAATTGCTACTATTTTTTCTTGATTATATGTATAATTTGTATCTGCAGCAGAAAAAATTAGTAATTCTACATTGCAAGTTTGAGTCAATTCAAAATAGAAATCTATTTTTGTTTTTGATGTATCTACATTTGTTTCAAAATCAATTATTTTTGAGCTTGTAGTTACATTTTTTATCAATACCCCTGTATCTTCAATAATTTTTATTTGCCCCAATGCTCTCGTATAATAATTTGTAGGATTATATATTTCTAAATCTCTAGTCCCTGCTACAGTATATGTAGGCACTAATACTGAAAATCCTATTTGTCCGGAACTTGTAAAACTAAAACTTGTGGTATCAACTATAATATCTCCACCTGATATCTTTATTTTTTCTGGATCTATATTTCTGCTAAAATTTTTTCCCAAAATCTGAAAAACTACAATCTTTGCCATATCAGTAGATTTTAATATTTCACTTGGCTGTATTTCATTTATAACCGGTTGTCCTATAATTTCAATTGCTTCTTTCATTACCAATACTCCGCTGTCAGGGTTATTAAATACTATATCATAATAACCTACAGGAATAGTATCGTTTACCGTAATGCTCATTTTTAATTCTGTCCCGCTAATATATGCCACTGTGCTAATACTTATATCGCTACTTCTAATGTCTACGCTTATTCCATCTTGGAAATTTGAACCTGTAACATATATATCATGGCTAGAATTGCTAGGAACTGCTTTCATAGAAATATTTGTAACGCTTGGCGGAATTTCTGGTTCCTTTATTTCTAGCGCATTTTTTGTTGTCCCAACACTTCCATTTTGATTATCTATTGTTATATCATAAAAACCAATTTTAGCAGTTTCTGATACTTTTATGGTCATTGTAATAGAATTTGAATTGGTAATTTTCTTTTTAATAATTTCTATATCATTACCGCTACTATTTATTGTAATAATAGAATTATCCGAAAAGCCAGCTCCTTTTAATTCTATTTCTTTTTCACTGTTTTGATAAACCGCTTCTGGTAAAACTGCTGTAATTTTTGGGAGACTGGTTACCTCAAATAATTCTAAGCCAATTCCTTCTATATCGCTAATCGTACCACCTCTATTAATTGTCAGAGAAACTATTATATTTCTAAACCCTAACGGCGCTTCATTTTCTATCGATGCTAACGCATTAATTGTGGTAGACGTATAAATGATATTCTCTAAAGATACCCCGCCTGATATAGAAACATTAAAAGATAATATTGTCGCTCCCTCTGGAATAAAGCTTAATCCAGTAATAGATATATTTTGGTTTTTAACTCCCTGTTGCAAAGAGGCAGGTTCAACAGTTTTGATAATCGGCGCATCTGTTACTCTCAAAAGCCCAGCAGTTGTTATTGCAAAATCTCCATTTTTATTTGTAATCCTTAATTGCGCATTACTACCTTTCAAAGCATTCACCGCTACATCCAAAGTTAATTCTAATTCATTAGAACTAAGGAAAGATATATTTTTTACTGTTACCGTATCTCTATATGGATTTTCAAAAACCGCTCTTATCCCACTTTCTACAAAACCTTGTCCTCTTACTACCAAAGTTATATTTTGTGCGCCTTGCGCAATATCTGAAGGAGACAAGATATTAATTTTCAATTCTGCTACAGAATAATAAAGAGACGTGCCTATCCCAGTGCTCCCATCTTTATTAGTGACTCTTACATCACTACTTTCACCTGGCATAATCATTGTTGGATCTATATCTATATTTACCTGTATTTCATTTACGCTAATATATGTAACATTATTAACACTCACTCCTTTCATAGTAAATGATACGCTTGGATTTTGACCATCTGATGTTTGCTTAAAACCACTACCTCTAATTTTTATATCTTTTGTAATAGTAGAACTTCCTTGTAATACTACGTAATCAACTTTGTCATCAAGATTTTCTAAACTATTGACTTTTACTTCTTCATATATTTCCAATAAACCTTTTCCTGTTCCAGAATTACCATCTGTATTTTGAACAATTATATCAACTGTTCCTGCGCTAGCATCGTCAGCAATATCTAATAAAGCAATAATTTGAGAATTACTGTTTCTAATTGCTGTAGAAATATCTATGCCGTATCCTGTAAATGACAACTCAGCGCCATCTTTAAATTCTGTACCGGTTATTGTGACAGTAGCGCCTTTGATTCCAATACCTAATTTTTGTGGTTTTATGGAAGTAATTGTAATTGGTCTAATTATTTGCAATATTCCAGTTTTTTCTACTTTATTTCCGTTAGTGTTTGTAAGAATAACTTTTCTATCTCCTAAAGTTGCAGAATCGCTTACAGTAATAACAGCTTTTAATAATTTATCATTTTGATAATGAGTACTATTTATCGTTATTCCGCCGCCATTGATGCTAAGCGTTGTATCCTCTTTAAATCCAGTCCCATAAATCCAAATATCTCTTTGATTAGTTCCTTGCGCTATCAAAGACGGTTCAACTTTATCTAAACTCAAAAATGGATCTATTTTGAAAACTCCATAACCATATCCAGTTCCGTTACTCGTTTCAACTATAATATCATGCGCTCCAGTATTTGCATATGTTGCTACATAAACATCAAATGTTAATTGATGATTTCCTACAAAATTCAAATTACTTATAAAAATTCCATTATCGTCGCTAATCTGTAGTGTGGCATCATCTTTGAAACCAGTTCCATTCAAATAAACGCTCATTGTTGTTCCTTGAGAAATAGATTCTGGTTGCATACTAGTTACAACAGGCAAAGAAACCAAAGAAAA
>JAIRLV010000115.1 GCA_031259185.1 Elusimicrobiota bacterium
AACATGTCAATAGGACTGAATCTGCTGTAAGAATCACACATTTGCCAACTGGAGTTGTTGTTCAATGCCAAAATGAAAGATCACAGCACAAAAATAAAGAAACTGCGATGAAAATTTTGAAAGCTAAATTATATGAATTGGAGGAGGAAAAAAGAAGAAATATTTCAGATAAACATTATGATAATAAAGGCACTATAGCTTGGGGAAATCAAATCAGATCGTATATTTTTTGTCCTTATACTTTAGTAAAAGATCATAGAACAAATTTTGAAGTTGGGAATATTCAAGCTGTTATGGATGGCGAAATAGAAGAATTTATAGAAAGTTATTTGGACATGAAAAAATTATAAGACAAAATAGCTAAAAAATAGCTTAAGTTTTTGGATAAAAAATTAAAATTTTGATATTTTTATTTTGAAAAATAGTATAATATAAAAATTAGAATATAATTTTATTATTAAAAAAATTAAGGGGTGAGTTATGAAAATTTCAGATTTTTTATCTAGAGATATGATTAAAATTGGGCTTGAAAGTACTAGTAAAAAAGATGTTATTATAGAACTAGTTGACATTCTTGCCAAAACTAAAAAGATTGTAGACAAAGATAACATAGTAAAGATTTTAATGGAAAGAGAGAAATTGGGAACGACCGGAATTGGACAAGGTGTTGCTATTCCTCATGCTAAAACAGATTCAGTGAAAGATGTTTTAGCAGTTTTTGGAATTTCAAAAAAAGGGGTAAATTTTAGTTCTTTGGATGGAGAACCGGTTTATATAATTTTTATGTTTTTATCGCCAGAAAATTCATCTGGCTTACATCTAAAAGTTTTGGCAAAAGCATCTCAACTTTTAAAAGACAAATACTTTAGAGAACCGTTGAAAGAATTAAACACAGTAGATGAAGTTATAAAAATGATAAAAGACGAGGAATAAGTTATATGAATGGAATAAAACTTCAAAACATCTTTGATTTAAAGAAAGATTTTTTGAAATTGGAAGTTTTGACTAAAGATGTCCCATTAAACAAAATTGTTATGAATTCTGATGTAAATAGATTAGGACTTGCATTGGCAGGTTATTTAGATTATTTTGCATACGATAGGATACAGATTTTAGGAAATACAGAAATATTTTATTTTAACAAGTTAAGTAGCAAAAGAAGAAAAGGGGTTATAGAAAATATTTTAAAAAATTTTGATATTCCTTGTTTCATTTCAACGAATAATTTAATTCCTGCCGAAGAATTATTGATACAAGCCAAAAAACATAACATTCCTGTTTTGAAAACTGAAATGTTCACTTCAAATTTTGTAAGAGAAATGAATGCTTATGTAGAAGAAGAAATTGCTCCGAATATTTCGATGCATGGGGTTTTATTAGAAATGTATGGTCTTGGAGTTATTATTGTTGGGGGGAGTGGGTCAGGAAAAAGCGAATGCGCTTTGGATTTGATTTATAAAGGGCATCAATTAGTTTGTGACGACATGGTAAATATCAAAAAAAAATCTGGCGAAGTCCTTGTAGGTTTTGCGAGCGACGTTCTTCCTTATCATATGGAAATTAGAGGGATGGGAATTGTAAATGTAAAACAACTTTTAGGTGTGAGCTCTATTCTTGATAGAACTAATATAGATTTAGTGGTAGCACTCGAGAGTTGGGATACAAATAAGCAATACGATAGATTAGGCTGTTCTGGAATCTATGAAAATATTTTAGGAATAGATATTCCCAAAATTATTATTCCAGTAAAAGTTGGGAGAAATTTAGCAGGATTAGTGGAATTAGCAGCTATGAAGCATAGACTGTTAAATCAAGGACATGATACGATAAAAGAATTAGATGAATGTTTGATCAATTATATGCAAAAAAAAGAAAACAACAGGCTAAAAAAGTGAATGTAGAAAAAAATTTTATACAAATTTCTTATAAAAAGGAAGAATTTGATGTTTTAGCAAGATCTAAAATATGCGATATCAAAACTGCTGGGTATGATGTAAATTTTGATTTTAGAGTGGAACATTTATACAGTTTAGATGGAAACTTGGAGATAAGAGATTTAAATATTATCGCAAAAGAATTACTAGTAGATCCTATTATTCAAAATTATAAAATAAATACTAGCTTTAAAAGTAAAGAATATATTAATTTTTATATTGCAGATGTTTGGTTAAAAAAGGGCGTTACAGATAGTGTCGGAGAAACTATTGAAAAAAGCATTAAAAGTTTAGGGATAAATAAAGAAATTAAAGTAAAAACTGGTATTCGTTACTTGATAGAAAAAAAGAAAGATATTAAAGAAATTAGAGAAATAATAGAAAAATTATTTGTTAATTCTATAATAAATGAATTATTTTTTGAAAATATATTTTGAATAAATTATAATTTAGGTAATTTAATTAGATGCTTTACAATTATAAAAACAAAAATAGAGAAATTGATGAATTAAAAAAAGAAATAGATAAATATCGTCCATTTAATAAATGCTTAACAAAAAAATTACAAGAATATTATCGTATTGGATTTACATACACTAGCAATGCATTAGAGGGAAATTCACTTACTGAATCTGAGACAAAAGTTATTATTGAAGAGGGAATCACTATTGGCGGAAAATCTATAAAAGAACATAATGAGGCATTAGGACATAGCGATGCATATACATTACTAGTAAGTCTTGCAAAAAATAACAAAATAACTCAAGCAAATATTTTAGAATTACACAGACTTTTTTATTATAGAATAGACGAAAAAAAAGCAGGTAAATATAGGAAAGAAGAAGTATTTATTTCTGGAACAGATTATCTCCCTCCCAAATATAATGATGTTCCATTACTTATGCAACAATTTATTACAGATATGCCAAAATTAAAAATGGCTTTACATCCTGTCAGTTATGCGGCAAAATTACATGAGAGAATTGCAACGATCCATCCATTTGTTGATGGAAACGGGAGAACGGCAAGGTTAATTATGAATCTTGCTTTATTACAGTCAGGGTATCCAATTATTATTATTCCTACAATATTGAGGGATAATTATATATCTAGTGTTCGATTATCAAATAAAGGCGATATTGAATCTTTTTATGATTTTATATCTGATGTAGAGTATGAGAGCATTAGGGATTATATTAGATTTTTAAAGTATTATTTAGAAAAATAGTATTTTTATTTTTTAAAAAAAATTATAGTATACTTTAAAAAGATGCGCAACTTGTGGTATTTTCTCATTTAATGAATATTAGGTAATAGATATTTTTTAATTAAATAAAATATATTTTTTAACATAATATTGTTTTTTTTTGCTAAAAAAGTCAAATTTTTTTATTATTAAAAACTATAGAAAAGGTTTTGTAATTAATTTATGAAAGATAAAAATAAATATAAA
>JAIRLV010000133.1 GCA_031259185.1 Elusimicrobiota bacterium
GATATAAAAAATGATGGGAAAATGACTTTTAAAATAATCGTAGAAATAGAACCTGAATTTGAAGTAAAAAATTATAAAGGATTAAAAATACATAAAAAAGAAATAAATGTTACAGAACAAGAAATAGATAGATATAAAAATGAAATTCTTGAAAAAAATGCAAAATTTGAAATAGACGAATTTGATATTGTCAAAGAAGATAGTTTTGTTTTGATTGATTATGTCGAGAAAATAGATGGTGTTGAGTACACTGGCGGACAAGGAAAGGGAATATTCGTCTCAATAAAAAACAGTGGGTTTATTGAGGGATTTGCAGCTGGACTAGTCGGGATGAAAACTGGCGAAATAAGGGATTTAAAATTAAAATTTCCTGAAGATTATAAGATAAAAGATTTAGCTTCAAAAGACGTAATTTTTACAGTTACAATAAAAAAAATAAAGAAAAAAATATTGCCAGATCTTACAGATGAATTTGTTCAAAAACTTGGCATGAAAGACGTAAAAGATTTTCAAGAAAAAATAAGGCAGAATATTAAAATTGAAAAAGAAAATAAAGAACAAAAAGAAATTGAGGAGCAAATTGTCAACCAATTGATTGAAAAAAATGATATTTCAATTCCAAAAACTATGTTAAAAAATGAAATAGAAAGAATTAAAGAAAAAAGAAAAAAATGTTATGAAATGTATGGATGTAAAGATTTTGATTTTT
Organism: Elusimicrobiota bacterium; assembly: GCA_031259185.1. Taxonomy (GTDB): domain Bacteria; phylum RUG730; class RUG730; order RUG730; family RUG730; genus JAIRLV01. Next base: position 710 of record JAIRLV010000133.1, read on the forward strand.
CGGATATGGCGGAAAAATTTGAAAGAGACGCAAAAAAGAATATAAAAGCTTATTATATTTTAAATGCAATTTTGAAAAAAGAAAGTTTTTTGAGAGCGACACAAGAAGATTTTGAGAAAAAACTAGAAAAAGATATAACTGAAAATAAAGATAAATTTAAAGAAATAAAAGACTATTATGAAAAAAACAAAGATAGAATTATGCTTAGTATAGAACAAGATAAATTATTTAATTTTTTAATAGATAATGCAAAAAAATAATATTTATTTTGTCTAAAAACTATATTGAAATTAAGATCAAATAAAAAAAATCACAGTAAAAAATCTTTTATTTGGAGAAGTATTATGAAAAAAGATGTACTAGGTTTTTTGAAAATAAAAAGGCAAGCAAATGTTTATAGAGATATTTTAGAAAGAATAAAAGATAACAAAGATGTTTTAATTTTAAAAAAAGAAGAAGATACAAAGAATCAAGCTTGTAGATGTATGGATTGCGGCACTCCATTTTGTCATTCAAGCTGTCCTCTTGGAAATATTATTCCGGAATGGAATGAATTAATCTGGGCTGACAGATTCCAAGAAGCTTTTAAATTTCTGCACTCGACAAATGTTTTGCCAGAAGTAACCGGAAGAATTTGCCCTGCGCTTTGTGAGGCTAGTTGCGTATTAGGAATTAACGATGATCCTATTACAATTAGAGACAATGAGCTTTTTATTGTAGAAAAAGCCTTTTCAGATAACTTTATAAAAGCAAATCCGCCGAAAATTAGAATACACAAAAGAGTTGCAGTTATCGGCAGTGGTCCAGCTGGGATTAGCACAGCATATTTTTTGAATCAAAAAGGTTATGAGGTGACTATTTTTGAAAAAGACGAAAATATTGGTGGAATTTTGAGGTATGGCATCCCAGATTTTAAGCTAGAAAAATATATTTTAGAAAGAAGAATAAAAATTTTAAAAGACGAAGGAATTATATTTAAAACAAAAGTGAATGTTGGCATTGATTACAAAGTAGAGGATTTAAATAAAAATTTTGATGCTATATGTATCGCAATCGGTTCAAAAGTCCCTAGAGATATAAAAATAAAAGGTAGAGAATTGGATGGAATACATTTTGCAATGGATTTTCTTATAAATGCTAATAAAAGTGTTAGCGGAGAAAAAATAAAAGAGACAAAAATAACTGCAAAAGATAAAAATGTTGTCGTAATTGGTGGAGGCGATACAGGAGCCGACTGTGTAGGAGTATGTATTAGACAAGGCGCAAAAAGTGTTACGCAAATAGAAATAATGCCAAAACCACCGAAAGAAAGACCTCTAAATATGCCTTGGCCCAAATATCCTACAATTTTAAGAACCTCATCGTCCCATCAAGAAGGTGGGAAAAGATATTGGGAGGTTTCTACGAAAGAATTTATTGGAGAAAATGGTAAACTGAAAGCATTAAAGTGTGAAAAAGTAAAATTTGGTCTGAATAAAGACGTTCACGGAAAGCTTTTAATGAATATCGTCCAAAATAGTGAATTTGAAATAGCAGCAGATTTAGCAATTTTAGCTATGGGTTTCACAAATCCAGAAAAAACAGGATTATTAGAAAATCTAAGTGTTGAAATAGATTCTAGAGGGAACATAAAAGCTTGTGATAGTGATTTTAAAACTAATGTTGACGGAGTTTTTGCTTGCGGCGATGCCAGACGCGGTGCGTCATTAATAGTTTGGGCTCTTTTTGAAGGAAAAAGTGTTGCTGATAATATTAACGAATATTTAAAGAGTAAAAAATAATTTTTTTCTGTCTACTTTACATCTTGTTTATATTTTATCATTCTAAAATTATCTATAAAAAAATTTAAAAACAAAAATATTGAAATAATCAAAATTATTACTACAACGTAAAAAGTCTAAGTAATGATTCTTTAAATAGCATTTCACTAAAATTTTTTAAAAATTTCTTGACAAAAAAAATCTAAAAAGTATATTATATGAAAATGAAAATCGTTTTCATTTAGCTTTAAAAAAAAACTTGCAAGTTTATAATTTAAAGTATTTTTTTTAATTAAATTCAAAATAATTTTTATTTGTGGAAAGTTAAAAATATTTATTTTTAATAAATACCAAATAAATGAGCTTTTGCTCAAAAGGAGTTAGTTAATGGTCAAAGTAAAATTTTTCTCTCTAATCTCATTAATTTCATTTTTATTATCTGGAGTAATCTTAGCAGATTCTGGGTTTTTGGCAGATAATATTTCTGTAAATGCTGATGTTTCCTATTTGTCAAAATATGGATCTCGTATTACAATTGGAGACGAAAATGGAGTCTTGGAAAAAACTTTTGGCATTTCACTTTTTGATTTTTCAGCATCTGTTTGGTCTAATCAAGGATTAAAAAAAGATGACAACGGTGATCTTAGTAATGAAGTCAATTATACATTAGAATATGGCAGAACTTTTTTTGAAAAATTAAATTTGGCATTAGGTTATACAAGATATGATTTTCCAGACAATGATGCTGACTCTGACGAAATTTACATTGTAGCATCATATGATTTTTTAATTACGCCTCAATTTTTACTCGCTAATGATACAACAAATGGAGGACGATATTTTGAATTTGATTTAAGTTATACTCAACCAATTATAGAAAATTTATCACTAGGTCTAGGCGCTACATATGGAATTTACAATAAATACGGAGCTGATGAAGATGAAGGATCAGGATTTGATTTTAGATTGGAAATTGCTTGCAATTTATCAGAAAATTTGATTTTAACCCCAAATATTCATCTTTTAACTGGAACTACAAAAAATCTAGAAGAATATGATGATGAAGTTTATGGCGGAGTATCCTTAAGTTATTCTTTATAATTTTAAAAAAAATTTTAATTACTAATCGCAAAATTTTTATTTTTTTCTATTATAAATTAAAGCACTGGATGAAAAATATTCAGTGCTTTTTTTATTTTATTTTTCAAAATATCTATTTAGTTTCCCAAAAAAATATCAATAAATTTTTCATTAAAACACAATCTTTAATAATTTAAATCCAATATTCTTACTAACTAATTTTAAAAAATGGTTTATTTTTAGATTTTTAAAATTTTAAATTAAATCGTAAATATAAAAATATATTTTTTACAGTTTTTTAATAAAATTTGATTTACAAAAATAAAAAAAATAAATTTTGTAGAGATAAAATATATATTTTTACATATTTTTTATAAAATTTGCTTGACATTTATTTTTTTTAATGATATTTTATTTTTGAAAGTACTTTTCAATTTCTATTTTTATAATATTTATTTTTAAAAAGGGGGATTTTAAAATTATGTTAAGATTATCAAAATTATTTGCTATTTTATTCATTTTTTTATTTTTCATTGTATCTGCTTTTTGCGGAGAGGGAGGATTTTTAGGAGACAAACTTTCAGTAGACGCTTCTTTTTCATATTATTCAAAATATATCTTTAGAGGTCAAATATTAGATAAGAACCCTGTTTTACAACAAGGACTAGGATTTTCTTTTTATGATTTTTCTATTTCTGCTTGGAATAATCAACCAGTACAAATAACTGGTACAGACGAGTTAGATTTTACATTAGGATACGGCAAGACTTTTAATGAGAAAATAAATTTAGGATTAGGCTATACCAGATATACATACGCTAATGATTCGTCTCTTGGGGATAACGAATTTACTTTTTCAGCCGCCTATGACGCTATTGTTACGCCGTCATTTCTATTTGCCTATTATAAAGTAGACGGATCGGATGCTAATGAATTTCAATATTATGAATTTAAACTAGCTTATTCACAGCCTATTATAGAAAATTTAACGGCAAATATTGACGGGATATATGGTTTATACGCTGGCGATATTGAAGGAAGTTATGTCGATTTTGGAATTTCTGTAGACGTGAATTTGCTTGAAAACCTAACTTTTAGTCCTAATGTTCGTTTGTTAACTGGAAGAACGGATAAGCTAGAAGTAGCTACTGGCGAAGATGAAACTGATATTTACACCGGCTTATCTTTTGGATATTCTTTTTAATGATTTTTGAAAAAAAATATTTTCAATATTATTATACACTTAAAAAATATAAAATTTAGTAATTTTGTATAAAAATTGTATTATAAATTTTAATTTAATAAAAAATATAAAGTAAAAATTGTATATTTTACATATTTTATTGAAATTTATTGACAAAAGTGTATAAAAAATATAAATTATTCAGAAATCTTAAATAAAAGGAGAGCTTCTATGAAATCAATTCATGATTATTATGGAGAATTAGTTTTTACAAAACAAATTATGGAGTTGAAATTAAGTAAAAATGTCTACAAAAAACTTCTTGCGACTATTGAAAATTCTGAGCCACTAGATCAGTCAATAGGTGGAGAAGTCGCTCATGCTATGAAAGAATGGGCGCTTGAAAAAGGAGCGACGCATTTCACGCATTGGTTTCAACCTCAAAGAGGTGGAACTGCGCAAAAACACGATTCTTTTATAGATTATGGTGATAATGGAGATATTATTGAAAGATTTTCAGCATCTCAATTAATTCAATCTGAACCTGATGCCTCATCTTTTCCATCTGGTGGAATGAGATCTACTTTTGAAGCAAGAGGATATACTGCTTGGGATCCAACTTCTCCAGTATTTCTTTTAGAAGCTGGTAAAACAAAGACTTTAGTAATTCCATCTGTTTTTTTATCATGGACAGGAGAAGTCTTAGACTTAAAAACTCCTTTTCTAAGGTCAATAACTGCTTTGAATCAAAAAGCAATGAAATTACAAAAATTGTTAGGGAATAGAAATGCCAAACAAATAAAAGTTTTTGCTGGAATTGAACAAGAATATTTCCTATTGTCAAAAAGATTAGTTGAAACTAGACCAGATATTACGGTTTGCAATAGAACTTTATTTGGAAATAGTCCAGCTAAAGGTCAACAAATGGAGGATCATTATTTTGGCAATATAAAAGATAATATTTTAGAGTTCATGGAAGAGGTTGATATAACATTATATAGAAAAGGAATCCCTGCGAAGACTAGACATAACGAAGTTGCGCCAAACCAATTTGAAATTGCGCCTCTTTATCAAGAAGCGAATTTGGCGATTGATAACAATTTACAGATTATGGAAACTTTGAGAAAAGTTGCTGATAAACATGGTTTTGTCGCAATTTTGCATGAAAAACCTTTTGCAGGTGTAAATGGTTCAGGAAAACATTTTAACTGGTCAATTGGCGATAACACTGGTATGAATTATTTTGAACCTTCTAAATCTCCTCTGAAAAATATAACGTTTCTTTTAACACTAGGCGCAGTTTTATTGGGAGTTAAAGAATTTGGAGGGATATTGAGAGCTAGCGTTGCAGATGCGGGAAATGATCATAGACTTGGAGCAAATGAAGCGCCGCCAGCAATAATGTCAGTTTATCTTGGAGAATATTTAAATGATCTTTTAGAGTCAATAGAAAAAACTAATAAATTCAATGAAAAAAAAGTCAATGAAATAACGCTCGGAGTTCAAAATTTGCCAAAAGTTATTAAAGATTATTCGGACAGAAATAGAACTTCGCCAATTGCATTTACTGGAAATAAATTTGAATTTAGAGCTCTTGGGTCATCTGCCAATGCTTCTGAAGCAGGGACAATTTTAAATTTGATTTGTACTTATGGATATGATGAAATTTACAAAAGAATAGAAACTAAAAAAGGCGTTGATGTCAAACAAAGAGCATTAGAAGTTTTCAAAGAAATTATTTCAGAAACAAAAAATGTTAGATTTGAAAAAAATGGATATTCTGAAGAATGGCACAAAGAAGCTAAAAAAAGAGGATTGCCAAACGCAAAAAATACTCCCGAAGCTTTGGAATTGATGCTTGAAAAAAATATAATAAAAACTTTTGAAAAATATAAAATTTTATCAGAAAGAGAATTAAAATCAAAAGTAGAAATAAAACTGGAAAACTATATAAAGATAAAAGAGATTGAATATAAATTTGCCCTAAAAGTTGTAAATACTTTGCTTTTACCTGCGATTTTAGATCAGATTAATGATTTAGCTAAAGTAAATAAAAACTTAAATAAAATTAATATTAAATCGAAATCTTTCCCAAAAGAATTAGATTTTTTAGCAAAAATTTATGATGATGCGAGAAGTTTTTCTACAGATTTAGAAAAATTTTTAGCAACACCTCATACAGATGTTCTAGAAACTGCTTATAAATATGCGAATGAAGGCGCTGCAATCCTAGCAAAATTAAGACAAAAAATAGATATTGCCGAAGATCTAGTCGCTGATAAATACTGGCCCATGGCAAGTTATCAAAAGCTTTTGAATGTTCTTTGATATTAAAAAATATTTTATTTATAAAATATTATTATAGAGTATATATTTTTAATTTTTTTCATACTATAAAAAATAAGTTTAAAATAAAGACGTAATAAAAACATATAGATAATAAAAATTGTCTTTACAAAAAATTATATTTTATTTTACTTATAAAAAACCAATTTTATTATATAAATTAAAAAATATAAATTCAATTTTTTTGTAATTTTTAATAAATTGTTAAGGTAAATAAAAAATTGTTTAAAAGTTAGCTAAAAAAAATAGCTTTCAAAATAAAAAAGGCAATGCCTAAAAGGGGGATTATAATGGATGGACTATTTTCATCGGTTAATACGATTTGGGTTTTGTTAGGTGCAGTGCTTGTATTTTTTATGCAAGCTGGATTTGCAATGGTCGAAACTGGATTCACCAGAGCGAAAAATGCAGGGAATATTATAATGAAAAATTTAATGGACTTTTGCATTGGAACACCTCTATACTGGTTTATAGGGTTTGGGATTATGTTTGGTGGAAGTGGGGTTTTTTTTGGCGGAATAGATTTTTTTACAAAAGGTATAGTTTCTTATTCTTTGCCTGATGGGGTTCCGCTTGGCGCATTTCTTATTTTTCAAACAGTATTTTGCGCAACAGCAGCTACAATAGTTTCAGGAGCGATGGCAGAAAGAACTAAATTTTTATCGTACTGTATTTATAGCGCAATAATCAGCCTTATTGTTTATCCTATTTCTGGACATTGGATATGGGGAGGTGGATGGTTAGCAAATTTAGGATTTCATGATTTTGCAGGATCAACAGCAGTACATATGGTAGGCGGAGTAGCGGCTTTAGTTGGTGCTGCAATTTTGGGTCCTAGAATTGGGAAGTATGATGAAAAAGGAAATTCAAAAGCTATCCCAGGTCATAGTTTGACATTAGGAGCGCTGGGTGTATTCATTCTATGGTTCTGCTGGTTTGGGTTCAATGGCGGATCTACTGTGAATATGGAAGGTGACAGTATTGCTCTTGCTAGCAATATTTTTGTAACCACAAATCTCGCTGCCGCTACCGCTACAGTTGTCACAATGATTTTTACATGGCTTCGCTATAAAAAGCCTGATGTGTCCATGACGCTCAATGGCACATTGGCTGGGCTCGTAGCTATAACAGCTGGCTGTGACGCAGTCAGTCCAGTTGGCGCAGCATTAATCGGAATCATATCAGGATTTGTAATTGTGATTGGCATAGAATTTATAGATAGAGTATTAAAAGTAGATGATCCAGTAGGAGCAGTAGGGGTTCATGGAATTTGCGGAGCGCTTGGGACGATTTTGACTGGATTTTTCGCTATTGACGGCGGAGTTTTCTATGGCGGAGGTTTTGGTTTATTGGGAGTACAAATTTTAGGTGTTGCGGCAGTTGCTATTTGGGTCGCTGTGACTATGTCAATAGTATTCTTCCTAATCAAGAAAACTGTCGGACTTAGAGTTTCTGAAAAAGAAGAAATAGTGGGGCTTGATATTGAAGAACATGGATTGGTTAGTAGTTATGCTGATTTTATGCCGGTAGTAGAAATAGGCGCGTCTGTACCTATAGAAAAAGCTGTGCCGGTTGAAGTAAAAGCTAAAGTTTCTAATAATCCAGGGAAATTGACAAAGGTTACAATTATAACAAACCAAACAAAATTTGAGGCATTAAAATCTGCGATGAACGAAATCGGAATCACTGGTATGACAGTTTATAATGTGCTCGGATGTGGAATACAAAAAGGACACAAAGAGCTTTATAGAGGAGCAGAAGTAGATATGCAACTTTTGCCAAAAGTCAAAGTGGAAATTGTGATAACAAAGGTTCCTTTAAATTTACTTGTTGAAACAGCACAAAAGGTTCTTTATACTGGAAATATTGGAGATGGAAAAATATTTGTTTATGATGTAGAGAATGTGATAAAAGTGCGAACTGGTGAACAAGGCGTAGCTGCTTTACAATAAAATTCA
>JAIRLV010000221.1 GCA_031259185.1 Elusimicrobiota bacterium
TTTAGTGATTTAGACAAAAGATTAGAAAAATTAGAGAATGAAGAATTATCTAATAAAAAAGATAAAATACAAAAACCAAGAATTAAAATTCCATCATATAAAAAAGAAGATATAATGGAAAAACCAATAGAAAAACCAATAGAAAAACCAATAGAAAAACCAATAGAAAAACCAATAGAAAAACCAATAGAAAAACCAAATGAAACAATTCAATATCAAGAATTAAAATTTGCTAAACCTATTGAAGAAAAAAATGATATATCAGAACAAGAAAAAAAAATTTCACAGGAAGCTGAAATAAATAATATTTTAGAAGAACCAAATGCTTTTAACGGCAAAAAAGATTCAAAAAAATATATTATTAAACCAGCTGAATCAGAAATAGCACAATTATTAAAAGGGCCAAAACCGCTTATTAGGAAACTTTGAGAATACTATGAAAAAAGAAGAATATAATTTTAAAATTAATGGAAAAGATATACAGCTTTTATCTCAATACGATAAAAAAGTTAATACTACTAAGATTAAAATAAAAGATTTAGAATTTGATAATTTAAAAGAATTTTATTATTTTATTAATATGTTAGCTGATACCGCTGAAATTCTTAAAAACAGGGAGTTAGGATTAAATGACATTTAAAGACAGAGAAAGCAACAAAGGAAAGTGTTTTTATACTAATGGCATTATTGATGTAATGAAATACGAGTGCCCGAATGGATTTTGGAAAGGTAGAGTTAAAACAAGATGGATAAAAAAATGAAAACATTTAGAGACGTTATACAAAAAGAATTTTTGTACATGGAAGCAAAAGAAAATATTTCAAATTTATTAAAAGTTTTTTATAAAATAAATTTAAAAATTACTAATACAGAGAATGCCGAAGAACAACCAGAAGAAGTTCCTCAACCAAATACTTCTGCTCCGGTGCAACAGCCTGTTGAAATAAATCCACAGCCTCAACAAGAACCATTACCTCTTCCAGCCGATACACTTCAACAACAAGAACCTGTTGAAACAGAGTTACCAAATCCAAATTCAGCCCCAGTCCCAATAGAACAACTCCCAGTTCCATCAGTTAAAACAAAATCATTAAAAGAAGAAGATGCCGATGAAGATGAAAATGAAGAAAAAGTAACTAATGAAAATGAAATTATAAGAAAAACCGAAGGGCAAATAAATTTATCAAAAGATGAAATTGATGAAATTCAAACTATTGAAGATTTAATTGATATGCTTGGAGATAAGGATAATGATGGAGATAATATTCTTGATGATTTTAGTATTGAAGTAATTAAAACTATGATTTCTCCAGACGCGGCACAAAAAGCAAGTCAAGTAATAAATAGAGATGATTATATTTTTTTGGATATTCTTTACGGAAGAAAAAAAGATGATGATAATATAGGTTTTAGAATTACTAAAAGAAAAAAATCAGATACGGTTAGTTCAGTTATTCTTAAAGATGGAGATATCTTAAACACACAATGGAATGTAAAAATTATAAACGATGAGTTGGTGAATTTGAGAAATAGTATTATGAAATAACAGATAAATGAAAAAGGAGTAAAAAAAATAATGTTACAAGTAATTAAACAAAGAAAGTATATTGAAGATTTCTGTAAATTTGTTTCCAGTTTTCTAATTACAGAAGATGCAACTATTGATGAAATAAATTTAGTAGAAGCAAATCTTGATATTCTAAAGAAAAGAATACAAGATATAAAAGGGAAAACAAATGTTAAAGGCACCTTAAGTGGTAAAAAATTTTTTGATGATGACGATGATGACAGAGAAGCTACATGGGGTTATGTAGGTCCTGGTGAAAAAATTTTTAAAGGGTGATAAATGGAAGATGAAGAATTTGAAGAAGTCTCTCTTGATAAAATTAGAGAAAAAGAAGAATATGACGATTACGATGAAGAAAATATAGAATTTTATCAAGAAAGAGAAGAAAATAACGAAGAAATTGAAGATGACGATAATAGTTTATCACAACCAGAAAAAATAAAAGCCAATAAAATATTTATTTTCAAATCAGATCAGGGTAAAGTTGGCAAAAATTATTTTAACGAAGAATATGTTAAAAATTTAATTCTAGAATATCAAAAAACATTAGTTACAGATGGTGATAAAATTGTAGGAAATAAATTGTTAGAATATAAAATTATGGCAGAGCTTGAAAAACTTGCTCTTGCCATAATTAATAAATATGCTCAGTGGAGATTTTGTCCTATAGAAGATTTAATGCAAGAATGTTTAAAAGTAGCATTTCAAAATATTCCAAAATTTAACGCAGAATATATTGTTGATGAGAATACTAAGCGAAAAACTTCGGTATTTAATTTTTTTTCACTTATATTTAAAATGCATCTTTATTCTTTTACCTTAAAAGGGAAAAAACATAGAGATAATGCTGATGTTGACGTATTTTATGATGTAGTAGAAGAGCGTTCAAGTGTTAATTATAATATATTTTTTGGAGATTTAGAAAAAACTTTGTTCAGAATAATTAATGAAAATTATTTAAGGGAAAAACGAAAAAAATATATTGAACTTGCATCAATATTAGTAGAATATCTTGTAAAAACTAAAAGCTTTGTTGGAAAAAACGATATGCTTGCGTGGTTTAGAGGGTATGGTTTTAAATCCTCTGATGTAAAAGATTTTACTAATGAAATGCATAAATATAAAGAGATAATTTATAGTATCATTTAGATAACATTACATTTTTATTTTTGAAATACAAATTGTATATTAATTTAGATGATTCTGGATAAATTTGTATAAATCTATTGAAAGCATCTATTATATTAAAGTCTAAATATTTTGTTACCGGTAGTGGAGCGAAATCTTCTGGAAAATTTAATTCAAATGCCTTTTTTATAATTTTTAAATCAGGATGATTAACTTTTAATTCAAATATTGGTTTAAATCCATATTTATCAGCAATTATATAATATTTTTTTACTTTGTAAAATTTTAATAGATTATATGATATATATGGTAATAATCCTTTTAAAGAAATATAAAGATAATTAGAATCAAAATGCTTTAATGTTGTAATAGAATTTTTATTAATAATTATGGTGTTGTCAGTAAACTCATCGCTATCAAAAATAAAAAAATCTTGAAACATTCTTTCACTATATCCAGATACAGTATCTAAATTATTATTTTTCATAATAATTCCATTAGTTTTATAACAAAAATCTAATGCATGAGATTTTGATAAAAAATATTTACTTGAAAAATATTTTTTATTGTTTTTATCAAGATATTGAACGGTGTACATATAAAAAGTGCTCCTTTTTTTATTAACTTTACATTATAAGTTAAATATATGAGAATTTTTTACAAAATGATTGAAGTGCTTACAGAAGCATTAAAACCACTTAATGAATATAAAAAACAATTTGATGAAAGAACTTGGAGTGAGTTTGGAGATCATTTAATAGCAGCTAGAGCTGCTGGTTTATCTTTGCCACCTAATAAATCAACATATAAAGATGTTAAAGAACGTTTTGCTGATAAAACAGCTGATCAAGTAGAAGATGAAACTTTTCAACGTAGCAATAAACAAAAAGAAAAAAAAGAAACTGATATAACTTGGGATGTTTTAAAGAAAAAAATACCACCTTTCCCAATAAAAGGTTCATTTAGTAAAGATGAAGAATATCGAGCTGCTTTACAAAAATATAAAGAAGCTTATGAACAAGCTAAAAGAGCATATGGATTAATTAAAGGAAAAATTAAACCTCCAGAAGTTCCAAATAAAGATTCTTTTGGAACAGATAGAATCGCTTATCGTCATGCAATGGAAAAATATATGAGTGATAAAGCGAAATACGATGAAGATGTTAAAAGATATACTGGTGCTAAAAAATCAGCGAGTCCAACAAAAGTTTTAGGGAAAGAAATCAAGCAAAAGATTTTTAATGTACAAAGTGAGTTTGCTAATTTAGCTCAAGAGCTGACATCTTCTACTTCTGTAAATAAAGTTGGAAGATTGGAACAAATTAAGAATGTTGGTACTTATTTCGATAGTAATCTTAATGCTGGAAGATTGGTTGAAGCTGCAAAAAAATATTATTTAGATGCTATGGAAGTATTGAATTCGGATGAAATAAATAGTTATTTTGGAGCAATAGGACGAACTAATATAATAAATGATATAAAAGCAAAATTTAATGCCGTTAACGATGTTTTAAAAACAAATGAAGAAAAAGTTAAAGGTTCAAAAGGGACAAAAACAGTAGCAGGTACTCAAATTGGAAGGGCGCTTGTTTTAGCATCAAAAGAATTTTATAAATTAATATCAGAATTAAAAATTGAAAAAGCTAGAGAACAAAAAACAGATACAACTGAAGAATATGTAACCAGGTTAAACAAACTTTTAGGAGAAAAAGATAGACTTCAATATGATATTACAAGAGCAATTGATGAAAGAACAAAAAAGGTAGAGAGAAATCTTACAGATGAAGAATTAGAAAAAGAAAGAAAAAGAATAACTAGAAAATATGAAAAAGTTTCTGAAGAATATGAATCTTTAGTAAAAATGATTGAACTTTTGAACGACGGGAAAACAGAAGATTATAATGAAATTTATAAAGATTTAACTTCAAACAATGTAGAAGAAAAAGATGGGCAAGAAAGAGAATTAGATAGACTTAAAAGAATGAGTAGATATACCATTGGACAAATGGAAAAATTGCAAGCTGATTTAGAAAATGTTAATAAAAAAACTTATGATGAAGTTTCATTAAGTGACGAAGAAAAAGACGAATTAAAAGCAGATGCTAAAGAAAAAGTAAGACAATTAGAAATAAAAATAAAAGATTTAAATGCAAGGCCAATAGTATTAGGACATCTTGCTCGTAGCGCGCAAGGAGCTATGAGACATGCAAAAGAAAGTATTTATGCTAATACTAATAATGAAGGTGATAATTCTAAAGAAAAAGATATAGGAATTAGAGGTAAAGAAATTAAAGCTGAAGCTGGTAGTTTTTTACATAGTGTTAATAAAATGAGAAACCTTGATACAACTTCAGCATTAAGTTTAGAGCCATTAATTAATACAATAAAAGAAATTTTTGCAGATGCTGGTATTATAAAAGGTTCAAGAAGAAATAGTGAAGGTGAATTAATCGAGCCAGACGGCGGAGAAAGAATCCCAAGAGAACCAACAAGTGAAGATTTTAATTTTAATATTAAAGAAACACAAGCAAGATTGGCAAAAAATAAACATTTAACAGATGAAGAAAAGAAAAAATATATAAGAGAATTATTTGTAGATTCTAAAGATTCGCTTGATGATTTCAAAAAATTATTTGATTTTTATGAAAAAGTAAATAAAGAAGTTGAAGTTTTTAAATTCAGAAAACAATATAGTGATGCTAAAATAAAAGAAAATGTAACTAATACAGAATTACAAAAATATACTAGCTGGGTCGACGATAATCAAAAAGAAATAAAAGAAGTTAAAAAAATTATAATGAATATTCAAAATTCTGGATTAAGTGTTTTATCAGCATTGGCAAGAGGAGTTAGAAACCCAGAATTTTTATCTAAAGAAAAAATAAATGATAGAGTAAATGTTTATGATACAGAACAATCAGCTTTATCTAATAATGAAAAAGTAAATAAAGCATTTTCTCATATAAAAGATTCTATGGAAAAAATAAAAGAAAATAAAAAGCTTTATGAACCAATAAAATATAATTATCAAAATTTTAAAGGAGTATTATTAGCAGCTTTAAGTTGGGCACATAAGAGAAATTTAGAAATTAAATATGGAAAAATGACAAGAAGATTTGGTACATCTGATGGAAAAGAAAGAGATATGTATCCATTATGGATAAATGGAAAAGTATATTTTATTGATAAATCAATTTGGTTAGGTGGAGAAAGTTCTATACAAGCAAGAATAAAAAAATATAGTTTAGATGAAGCAAGAAAAGCAATAAAGAAACCATCAAGAGGTAATTTTCAAAGTGATAAAGAATTTAAAAAAGCATTAGAAGAATATAATGAAGATATAAAAAATAAAACAGAAAAAGAATTTAAAACTTATTTAAAAACAGATTATGATATTATTGAAACAATAAGGCAAGCTCATAAAGATGCTAACAGCAATATTTATTTTACAGATGAAGAAGACGAAGATACTGATAAAGCAATAAAAGATATTCATGATGTCGATAAAGAAGAAAAAGAAAAAGAAGAAAGAAAGAAAAAAGAAAATCTTGATATAGCTAACGAATTAGAAAGCGGTGCTAAAGAAAAACCAAAACAAACTCAAGCAGCTCCAGCAAGACCAATAAACAAAGAAAAAGAATCCAAAAAAGAAGATAAAAGTTCATCAGAAGTTAGCGATGAGCTTCGAAATGCTTTAAAAAGTAAAGAGGAAGAAGAAAAGAAAAAAAGAAAAGAAAATCTTGATATAGCTGATGATTTATTAAATGCTGCTAAATAAATATTATTCTATTGGATCATATTTAGAACCTAAATTATTTATATATGCATTTTTTCTTATAAATTTATAACGCATAGCTTTATCAATAACTTCTTCATACATTTTTAAAGAAAAAATAAACTCACTATATTCAGGATTTTTTATAAATGTATAAAATGAATCTAATGCTTCTTTTGTATGAGTAAATTTATATAACAAATAATGAGCAAGGAAATGTTCTCGTGGAGTTAATAAAACTAAATTTGATTTACGATTATTGCCTTGTAAACTTCTTGGAATGATATGATGTTCTTCATAATAAACACCATCATTTTTTTTTCTTTTTAACTGTTTTATAGCAGTTATGAAGGAGTAATAACAATTTTGATAATTCATCTTCTTATATTTAACTTAAAGTTAATAATACCTATATAGGAGGAAAAATATGGCATCATATGAGTATGCACAATCAAGATTGGGAAATTTGGTAAGCGAAGAAGTGAAAAACGCAGCTGCTGATATTTTCTACAAAGCTGATGGGACTTTAGGCACTGAAGCATTGCTTTATAAAAATAGAGTTCCTTTTAGAGATTCTAAAGGTGTAGTAACAGATGGCAAATATGTTTACGCGAAAGATCAGGCTAGACCAGACCGTTCAGTTGTAAGGCCAACTACTAAGCCATTCCCAGGG
>JAIRLV010000222.1 GCA_031259185.1 Elusimicrobiota bacterium
CTTTGCATTGCCTGTAAAGCACGTTGTTGATGTTCAGTATATTTAAATTTAAAATATTTACTAAAATCAACTTGTTTATTTTGAAACGGAAAATGTGTTCTCTTGTCAATTATTTCAAAATTAAACTTATTCTCTTTACAAAACATAATAATTTCTTTAGCAAAACCAGGAAATGAACATAATGCAGTTTCTTTTATTTCTTTTAAAAAAGTAATATTTTTTTCTTTTTTAAAATCATAATGCCCCCCTAAAAAACATGCACTTTGATCAACATATGTAGTAAATTTTAATAATGCTTTTTTTTCTTCTTTATTATACTCAGTTATTTTAAGTATTGAATCACTTACTTCTATTTGCATCAAAAACATCACTTATAAGATTATCTATAAACATTTGTTTTTCTTTTATTAGATTTTCTTCATATGCTTCATTCATTTCTTTATATACCTTCATTTCAAACATTTCTAATTGTTTATACATCCATGATGGTCTTTTAATATGACCATCTGTCAGGGGATATTGTTCATGATGTACTTCACGGCATACATCACCAAATGTTATATTATTCATTTTTTTTATTCTTATTTATTCTGTTCTTCTTGCCTTTACAACGGCACCTACACTTGACCATCTAGTAAGACAATATGTAATAGTATCGTCTCCAATGTATTGTGCATCATAAAGATTAACAACGCATTCATCTCCAACCTTTGCAATAAATTTATCAGTTGGAACAGCACTACCAATATCATGCAATATAAGAGCAACACTCTTTTTTTCACCATTAATATTATGTGATTGTGCTGATTGTTTTTGCATACCAGCAGGAAGAATAAGCCCCGCTTTAGTCTTTTGCACTTCTGCTTTTTGTTCTACACACTTGAAGACTACATATTCTCCAATTGCTTTTACTTCATCTAATATCATTTTTACTCCTTTTAATCTAATCTATAAGCTTTAATATATCTTCATCACTTATATCCATTGATATAAGTAAGAGCACACAATAACCAATTATATCAGCAACATCGTTGAATCTTGGTTTATTTTCTTTATTATTTTGAATCCTTGAAATTTTATCATCTAATCTTATAAGAATAGAATCTGTAGAATCACCTTTAAAAAATATATGATTTGGTTTTAAAGCAGATGAGCCATAACGTTTGTTTTTTTCTAATAAAAGCTCTTTCATTGCATCGCAAATCTTAATAATTTTAATTTGATCTTCATCTTCATCTTCTATTTCTGATGTTTCTAAATCATTTAATGCCATATCAACAATTTTTTTATAATTATTTTTTTCCATTTATCCTACTCTTTAAATAATTTATTACTATGCCATTGTGGTTCTCCTCCACAAACAATTTGCCAATAACCATCTTTATCATCACCTTTTTTTCTGTAACCAACTAAGCAACTTTCTCCACCGCAAGTAGGCTCATAAACATCTTCTGTTTTGTTATCTTGTTCAATATCTTCTTTAGTAAACATTCTTTTTTTCTCCTAAAAACCAATACACCATCTTTTGATAATATCTTAAAATCACTTCCACGCATAAAACCTTGATTAGTGGAAGCAAGAACAAAACCTTCATCTGTCTTTCCAGAACTACGTTGAGTTTTAAAATCAAAAGCCCCGTATTTGATAAATTTTGGTCTTACTTTCCAGTCTTTAAGTTTATCTTTTACCTGAAAAGTTCTATCGCCAGTATAAATACAAACATTATATCTCGGATTTCTTTCAAGAAATTCTTTTATAAAATCAATATTGGTTCCACACAATGGATCTCCTCCAGAAAATACAATATTATTACAAGTTTTATATTTAAGATTTTCTTCCTCTATAAGTTTTTCAAAACTCTCCATATCTAAAACATTATTTCCAAAACCAAATTGTTGAAGATCGGGATTATGACACCCTATACATTCCTTTTCACATCCAGATACATATATTACTAATGCTATCTTATTTGGATGAGGAAAATCTTGAAACGATTGATTAATAGAAACTACATCTATAAATTTTTTATATTGTTCCGCTTGTTTCTCCAAAACCCTTTTCTCCTCGATCAGTAGCCACAAAGTCTTCAACAACTTCTATATTAGAAATTTTTGGAGTAAAAAGAAAAACAGCTTGTGCTATTTTTTTACCCTTTTCGATAATTATTTCTTCATTTGATGTATTTCTACACATTACTCCAATTTGTCCTTGATAATCCTTATCGATGGTTCCTTCAATAACCTGAAAACCCTTTTTAACAAAATTACCACTGCAACCACGAACAAAGAAACCAAGATTAAAACATTTTATAAACAAAGGCATAATATCTTTGTCTACATCATACTGAATTGCTAATCCAGTAGATATTACACCATTACAACGTGGCGCTAATTTATATTCATCTAATGAATATAAATCTAAGCCCATGTCGGTATCATGATTTCTCTTTGGAAGAATTGCATCTTCTGATAATTTTTTTATTTTTAAACTTATCATTTAAACTCCTATATATATTATATCACAAAAAAATTTCTTGTCAAGTGGTCTAGGCCTACTTTTTTTCTTGAAATTGTTGATATTTTTTATTTAATTTTTTTGCTTCTTTTTCAATATTAGGATATTTTTTAATCTTTCTTTTTTTAATAAAATATTTTGCTAAAGCAATTATTAAGGCGGCACCGCCAGCTACTGCTATTGTTTCTGGTATATGATCATTAATAAACTCTGGCGTCTTTTTTAAGAATTCTCCTAATGGAGAAAGAGTCTCTTTTATAGAAACAAATCCCTCACTTGTTCTTTTTGCAATAGCATTTCTTACTTCTTCTCCTTTTTCAGTAACATTGCTTAAAGATGCTTTTGCTTTTGAAGCAAAACCAACAAGTTTGTCTTTCTCATAAACTGGTTGTAACCCTTTTTTTTCTTGTTGGGATACTACAACTTTTTTTAATAGAGAAGAAAATGTTTTGGCAGTTATTACTCCGATGGGAATTGCAATAGCAGAAGCCACAGCAGCAATTGGTAATACCAACGGTAAAGCCAAAGGAATAAATTCATTTAGAATTTCTTCTTTTATAACATCTCCCTTTGCTTTATGAAGTTTATTAAATATTGTATCTATATCTTGTTCATCAACATCTATTTTATTAAGTAAAACTCTAATTGGTCTTTCTCTTGATAGAAGCATATTCAAAACTCTGCCCATTGACCATTCTAAGTTTTCATATGCTTCTATAATTTGCAATAAAGAAAATGAAGCTAGTTTTTTTGTTAAATTATAATTTTGAGTCAAATGATGTTTTAAAGAAGCAATCGCCTCCTTAAATGCTTGTTTATCGCTTACTTCAATATAATTTTTACCCATTTGAATTGTTGCTTTTCTGTCTTTCCAATCACTTTTCCAAGCATTCTTTGTATCTTGAACTCCTTCTTTTACTTTTGTAAATAATGTTCTGTCATCAGATGGTTTCATTTTGCCAGATTCAAATTCATCAATCTTGGAATTTAAAATAGCAGAATCTTCATTTGAGCCACTCAGATCGGGATGATATTTAGCGCTTAATTTTCTTTTAAATTTTTT
>JAIRLV010000229.1 GCA_031259185.1 Elusimicrobiota bacterium
TATATAAAAGAGCTTCCATCTATTGACCAATTTCAAGAATACAAACCTAATTTGACTACAAAAGTTTATGATATAAACAACAAGCTAATAGACGAAATATTTATTGAAAAACGAAATTATGTAGAAATACAAGATGTTCCACAAGATTTGGTAAATGCAATTATTGCAACAGAAGATAATAATTTTTATCAGCATTGGGGATTTTCTGCTATTGGATTTACAAGAGCTTTTATAAAAAACGTTTTTTCAGGAAAAATATCTCAAGGTGGAAGTACTTTAACGCAGCAACTTGCAAAATTATTATTTTTAACAAGAGAGAAAAAAATTTCTAGAAAAATAAAGGAATTGATATTATCTATTCGGTTAGAGATGAAATACTCAAAAAATGAAATTTTGAAGATGTATTTCAACCATATATATTTAGGACACGGAATTTATGGAGTAAGTTTAGCTGCCGAATATTACTTTGGAAAAACTTTACAAGAATTAGAATTACAAGAAATAGCTTTGCTAGCAGGACTACCAAAAGCGCCTGAGTATTATTCGCCATTTAAAAATTTAGATATTGCGAATAGTAGAAAAAATTTAGTTTTGAGTAGAATGTTAAAGTCAAATTTTATTACACAAGAGCGATACGATGAGGCTGTAAATAAAGCAATCGTATTGACAGAAAGAGTAAAAAGAGAAAAATATGCCTCTTATTTTATTGAATTGATAAGAATTCAACTAGAAGAAAAATATGGCGATATGCTTTATAAAGGAGGATTAAAAGTATATACGACTCTAGATTTTGACATGCAGATGGCTGCATTTCAAGCTATTGAAAATAATTTATCTAAATTTGACGAAATGAAAAAAGAGAAAATTATAAAATATTTAGAAACTGGGAAGTTAGACAAATATGACGAAGATTTACAAAGATATAATTCTATTGATGAATATAATAACATACAAGGGGCTTTGATATCACTAGATGTTAAAACTGGTCAAGTGAGAGCATTAGTAGGCGGCAGAGATTTCAAAAAAAGTCAATTTAATAGAGTTTATCAAGCAAAAAGACAAGCTGGTTCAAGTTTTAAACCAATTATATTTACAGCCGCTATTGCTCAAGGGATCCCTCCTAATTTAATTTTAAAAGACGAACCAGTAATTTACTATAATGATGGAATAAGTTGGCAATTAGTTGGGCGAACCGATGATTTTTCTGATGTGCCGCCAGAAATATTTGAAAAATTTAAAATTATAGAAAAAGAAAAAAGAAAAAAGAAAAACCAAAAATACGATCCATTACAAGTTTGGACGCCAAAAAATTATACTAGAAAATATTATGGGAATATAACTTTGCGACAATCATTGGAAAAATCTGTAAATATCCCCTCAATAAAATTATTAGAAAAAGTTGGACCTAATATTGCAGCTACATTTGCAAAAAAAATGGGAATAGATTCTCATGTAAGTCCATATTTATCTATGGTATTAGGAGCCTTTGAAGTAACGCCATTAGAACTTACGAGAGCATATGGAACGCTTGCAAATTTGGGTGTAAAAACAAAACCATATGTCATTGCTAAAATTTGTGATAACGACGATAAAATTTTAGAAGAAAACTTTCCAAAAGAAGAAGTAGTGTTATCAGAACAAACTGCTTATATAATGACTAATCTTTTGAGGGGTGTTGTAGAAAACGGGACTGGAAGGATCGCAAAAAGACTGGGTGTACCAGTAGCAGCAAAAACTGGAACAACGAATGATTCCTCTGATGCTTGGTTTATAGGATATACGCCTGATATTGTGACTACCGTTTGGGTCGGCTATGACGAAATGATAAGCATTGGCGGTAATGTTGTCGGAGCAAACCTCGCTGGACCTATTTGGGTGAATTATATGAAGGAAATTATTGGTATTGAAAAAGAAATAGAAAAAGATAAAAAACATAGTTCAAATTTTAAATTACCTAACAATATAGCTTTTGTTCCCATTAATAAAAAAACTGGTCTCAAATCTTTAGAATTAAATGATGCATCATATTTGGAGGCTTTTATTGTTGGGACTGAACCAGATGATTTTTCTATATATTCTGAAATGTTCTATGATGATTTAGAGCAAGGCGAATATTCAAGTATAGAAAATGAAACTGAAACTGAAAATGAATATGAAAATTAATTAAAAATTAATTAAAAATTAATTAAAAATTAAATACTTTATTATTTGAATGAAATAAAAAATGCTTTTTCATACTAAAAAAAAACAAAAAATTAAATTAAGAATAAGTGATAAAAAACAAAAAATTAAAAAATTTATTAAAATAAGTTTTATTATTTTAAGTATATTATCAAGTATAATTTTAATAATTTTTGTGAAAAATTTTATCAAAACACTTTTTATAGAAAAAAATATTTTTAATATACAAATTATAAAAATCAATATAATAGAATCTGAAAAATTTAAATTTAAAAAAAATTTTAAAAAATTGGATTTCTTGAAAAATACAGATATAAAAGTTGGTAATAATTTAATCTTGTTAAATCCGGAAAAAGCGGGACAAGACATATCCAGAAATTTTAAAAATATTGAAACCATTAAAATAACAAAATATTATCCAAAAAGAATCATAGTAAATATAAAATTAAGGCAACCTTTATTTTTCTATAAAATGAGTTCAAAAAATGGTAATGAAAGATTATTTTTTATAGATAAATATGGAGTTTTTATTCCAGATAAACAAAATATTTTAGAATTAGAGAATTTTTTAATAGAATTAGAAGAAAACACTATTTTTGTATCAAATTTTAGCGAAAATCAAAAAAAATATAAAATTAATAAAGAAAAAATATTTTTAGTATCAGAGTTTATTTTATATTTACAAAACAATCATTTTGATTTTTTCAGAAAAATTGAAAAAATATCAATGAATGATAATTTTGAAATAACAATTTTTTTTAAAGATAAAACTTTTTTAACTTGGGGAAAATATAATGGAAATAATGAAAATTATAATTATAAAGAAATAGATGAAAAAATAAAATTTTTTGATTTAGTAATGAAAGATTTAAAAATCAACAAAAAAAATAAAGAAGTTCACGAGATAAATTTACAAAATATGTCTATAAATTATGATTTTGAAAAAAATGAATTAGAAATATCCGATGATAGTTTTATAATTGTAAAATAAAATTGGAATGTACCTAAATATTATGTTATAAT
>JAIRLV010000233.1 GCA_031259185.1 Elusimicrobiota bacterium
GATCTAATGTATTCAAATTTGCTTTTACTACGTCTTCTATAAAAATATAATCTCTAATTTGATTTCCATCGCCGTAAATATTAACTTTTTCATTATTTAAAATTTTATTTATAAAATTAGAAATAACATCTATTTCTCCATTAACATTTTGTCTATAACCATAGATATTAGAATATCGCAAAATGGAATAACTTATATTATATGTGCTAGTATAAAATTCTATGTAAAGTTCATTTGCATATTTTGCAATCCCATATGGAGAAATAGGTTTTTTTTTGTCTATTTCTTTTTTAGGGAATTCACTTTCCCCATAAATTGCTCCTCCGCTAGAAGCAAAAATTATTTTTTTTATATTATATTTTTTACAACTTTCTAATATATTCAAAGTTCCAATTACATTAACTTGTGAATCAAAAATAGGATTTTCTAAAGATTTTCTTATATTTGTTTGCGCTGCATGATGATTTACAATGTTAAAATTAACTTTTTTAAAAATATTTTCTAACTTTTCATCTCTAATATCTATATTAAAAAAATCAGCTTTTGGATTTAAATTTTCTATAAAACCAGAGGATAAATTATCTGCTACCCAAACTCTATGCCCATTTTCTATGTAAGCATTAACAATATTTGAACCTACAAAACCTGCTCCTCCACTTACCAAAATATTTAAATTATCATTTTTGTTCATCTATTTCTACCTTAATTATTTAATTTATGGGAATTTTTATATATTTTATTAAAGTATTTAACATTTATAAGATATGCTATCGTCAAAAATTTTTGTTAAGTTTTCTTCTATTTCAGGCGTTAAAATTATTTTTCTTTTTGTGTCAATTTTTATATAGCCATGCCTTATACTTTTTATATTAAGAATAACTCCTGTATATCCACGTTGCATATCATTATCCAAAATTTTTTTTAATTCTTGAAATTTTTCTATACTTGTCAATGCGATATTTGTAGTTACTATGATTTCTTTTACATAATTTTTTTTTGCTTCTGAAAATTGCATAATTTCATCTGCAATAATTGTTATTTTTTCATCTTTAGAATCTATTTTCCCTTTTATAAAAACTATGTCGTCTTTATCAAACGAAGTTTCATATTTAGCATATATTTTGGGAAAAACTAAGACTTCTATTTGTCCTTTCAAATCTTCTAAAGTCAAAAAACACATTATGTCACCCTTTTTAGTTTTCATCTTTTTTAAATTACTAATAAATCCAACTATTTTTACTTCATTTGATATTTTCTTGTCATAAATATCTTGTATTGAAAATTTTGAAAACAATTGTATATCTTTTTGCAGATTCACCAATGGATGTCCCGTTATATAAAATCCTAAAGCATCTTTTTCATAGCTTAATAAAATAGATTCACTCCATTCTGGTATGTCTGGCAATTTTTCTTTACTTTCTTTTGAAAAACCCTCAATTTGTTCAAAAAACGAAAATTGTCCTTTTTTTGAATCTTTATTGGTTCTATTTACGTTAGTCATTATAAATTCAAATCCTTCAAATAGACTAGATCTTTTATATTTTAGACTATCAAAAGCGCCAGCCTTTGCCAAATTTTCAATAACTTTTTTGTTTATATTATTCGGGTCTACTCGTCTTATCATATCTGTTAAACTTTTAAAATCTTTTTCATCACGAGCTTTTACGATTGCTTGCGATGCTCCTTCTCCTACGCTTTTCACAACAGAGAAACCGATTCTTATTTTTTTGTGTTCTAAATCTTCAATAGAAAAATTTTTATAACTTTTTTGAATATCAGGACGCAAAATTTCAATATCCATGTCGGAACATTCATCAATATATTTAATAATAGCAGCGGAATCCCCTATTGCATTATTAAGGATGGCCGTCATGTATTCTATTGGATAATTTGCTTTCAAATAAGCGGTCCTATATGATAAAATACCATATGCGGTACTATGACTTTTATTAAATCCATATCCGCCAAATTTTTCAATATCATTAAAAACTTTACCGGCAACTTCCTTTTTTACTCCTTTTTCAATTGCGCCTTGTATAAAATTATTTTTTTCTTTTTTAATAATTTCTTGATTTTTTTTTCCCATAGCTTTTCGTAAATTATCAGCTTGTACTGCTGAAAAACCAGCCATTTCAACGGCAATATTCATGACTTGTTCTTGATACAAGATAACTCCATATGTATCTTTGAGAATTGCTTCTAAACTAGGATGCGCATATTTTATTTTGCTTTTTCCATTTTTTCTATTAACAAAATCTTCTAACATCCCGCTTCCCATAGGACCTGGTCTATAAAGCGCAATTAGAGCAATAATATCTTCAATATTTTCTATCTTTATTTTTTTTAAAAGTTCACGCATCCCAGAACTTTCCATTTGAAACACACCTATTGCTTTTCCTTCATTTAGTAAGTTATATGTTTTTTTATCATATAGAGGAATATTCCCAATATCTATATTAATGTTTCTATATTTTTTTATAAGCTCAATTGTATCGTCTATAATACTTAAATTTTTTAACCCTAAAAAATCCATTTTCAAAAGTCCAAGTTTAACTAAATATTCTCCTTCGTATTGTGTCGCGATTACTTTTTTAGCAGATTTTGTAAATGGCACATAATTTGTCATATCATCCTTTGAAATCAAAAGTCCAGCCGCATGAATTCCAATATGTCTTTTTATTCCTTCTATTTTTTGTGAAATTGAAACTAATTTTTTAAACTCATCTTTTGAATTAACTAATTTTTTAAACTCTTCAATATTATTCATCGCATCATAAATCGTTGAGCCTGCTGGGATTAATTTTGAAATTTTGTCAATCTCCATAAGTTTAATATCTAAAACTCTACCAACATCTCTAATCGCAAGTCTTGCTTGCATACTTCCAAAAGTTATGATTTGAGCGACATTTTTTTCGCCATATTTTTCTTTTACGTAATTAATTACTTTTTCTCTCCCAGTATCTGCAAAATCTATATCTAAATCTGGCATTGTGATTCTACTAGGATTTAAAAATCTTTCAAAAATTAATCCATAATTTAAAGGATCTACATCTGTTATTTTTAGTATATAGGCGACTATGCTGCCAGTACCTGAACCTCTGCCAGGTCCGACAGAAATTCCATTTTCATTAGCATATTTTATAAAATCATAAACTATCAAAAAATACGATGAAAACCCCATTTGCGTTATGATTTTTAATTCGTGCTCTAATCTTTCTTTTATAACGTCTGTTATATTTGTATACCTGTTTGGTAAATTTTGTTCACATAAATGTCTAAGATAAGTATTCTCATCAAATCCATCTGGAACTTTATATACGGGAAGATATATTTTGGCAAAATCTATTTTTACATTACACCTTGAAGCAATCTTTACTGTATTTTCAATCGCTTCTGGAACATCTGAGAAAATTTTTATCATTTCTTCTGGAGATTTAAAATAAAATTCATCGGTTGCAAATTTCATCCTTTTTGTGTCATTTAGCGTTTTACCAGTTCCAATGCAAAGCAATATTTCTTGAATATATGCATCCTCTTTATTCAAATAATGAGCGTCATTTGTAGCAACTAATCCAACATCATATTTTTTTGAATATACTTTTAATTTTTCATTAACAATTTTTTGTTCTGGTACCCCATTATCTTGTATTTCAAAATAAAAATTTTCTTTACCAAAAATATTCAAATAACTTTCTATAATTTCATCAGTTTTTTTATTTTTTAAAATAGATTGTGGAATTTCTCCGCTTATACATCCGGATAGAGCAATAATTCCTTTAGAATATTTCATTAGAATTTCTTTGTCCGCTTTTGGTTTATAATAGAAACCTTCCAAATAAGCAATTGAAACAATTTTCATTAAATTCTTATATCCTTCTTCATTCTCGGCAAGTAATGTCAAATGAAAATAATTTGGATCTTTATCAAATCTTTTGTTTGGAGCAACATATATTTCTGCGCCAATGATTGGTTTTATTCCTTCATTCATACAAGTTTCATAAAATTCTATTACCCCATACATATTCCCATGATCGGTTATCGCAATTGCATTCATTCCATATTTCTTTGCGGTGCTAAAAAGATGGGCTGGCTTTCTATTTATATCCAAAATCCTAATTGCTCCATCTAGCAAACTATATTCTGTATGCAAGTGTAAATGTACAAATTTGTTTATGTTCTTATTTTCCATAAATTTAATCCAAAATATTTAAAAAATGTTCAAAATTTTTATTTTGATTTAAAAACAAAAATATTATAAAACATTTCAAAATTAATTTCTATAATAATTTAATAAACAAAGTTTTTTAATATTATTTTTCACTCAAATTTATAAATTTTATTAAAAATAGCTCATTATCCCTCAAAATTGTCTCTCAAATTTTTATTTTTGATTTTTTCGTTAAATTAATTTATAATTAATTTTAATATAATAAAGGAATATTAATGAAAAAATGAAAAAAAGTTTTAAATCTAATTTATATATTTTTAATATTGAGTTGATTTTGATATTAATTTTTATATTTTTTTGTCAGAATTTAATATTTCCATCTTTTTTGGGTTATACAAATGATCAAAAAATAAATATTGATGATAGCATAAAATTAGCGCTTCTAAATAGCAGAAAACTACAGATAGCGCAAGAAGAATTAAATATTGTGAATTATAAAACATCAGAAGCATTATCGTATAGGTACCCAAAACTTGACTTTTTAGCTAGTTATGGAAAATTTGATATTGAAAATGAAATTTATTTAATAGATAACGATAATGGGATATTTTTATTAAATGAAAATTTTTCTGAAAACTTTAGTACGAGATTTAACTTGACACAGATTTTATATCGTGGCGCTTTTTCAAAAAACATAAAAAAAACTTCTAATGCTAATATCAGAAAAGCAAAGAATGAACAAAAATTTATAAGAAATAATATAGTATATTCAATACGAAAAATTTTCAACGAGTATCTATTTTTTATAGAAGTTTTAAATTTTTATCATAATTTAGAAAATAATATAAATGCATTAAAAAAATTTTATATATATACAAAAAATAATTTTACAGCAAAGGAGAGTTTTGAATTTGATATTTTTTTAGAAGATTTTTTTAATACAATTGACGATTTATATTTA
>JAIRLV010000255.1 GCA_031259185.1 Elusimicrobiota bacterium
CAATAGATACGGAAATTTCTATGCTTCTTCCTGTAAAATTTACTTTACTTCCGTTCAAATTTATTCCGGATGTACCTTCAAAAATCTGTATTAAACATTTATCAGCTGAAATTTCCAGAACTTGCCCTCTTCTATGTTCGCCATTTGAAAGCTTAACATCTACAACTTCACCATAACTTACATCGCTTATTCCCTCAACCAAAATTAAAGGTCCCACAACACTGCTCAATTTTGTATATTCTTTATGCATATTATTTCTCCAATTTTTATTAAACTGACAATTTTATTACAAACTGCTTTCATAAAATATAAAAAATAAACAAATAAATAAAGAAATAGTTAATAAAAACAAAAAAAGTTTGCTTAAAAAAGTTAAATAAAATCCTTTTTTTTTATTCAATGTATTAAAGATATCCTTTTTTTAGTTATTAATAATTTCTGATTTGATCAGTTTGTATTCTATGGAATCTAGTAAAGCTTGCCAAGATGCTTCCAAAATATTTTCAGAAACTCCAATAGTTGTCCACTCGTTTTTTTCATCGCGACTTTCTATTAAAACCCTCACTTTGGAATCTGTCCCACCGCCTGAATCTATTACTCTAACTTTAAAATCCACTAAACTAACATTTTTTAAGACACTATAAAATTTTTCAGATGCCTTTCTAATTGCCTTGTCTAAAGCATTTACTGGACCATCGCCAATTGCTATAGCTTTTTCTTGATTTCCTTTTACATTTATTCTGACAGTAGCCTCCGATTTCGTAAATCCTTTTTCATCTTTATCAATAATTATTTTGAAACCTTCTAATTCAAAAAATGGCTTGTAATTCATAAATTCTTTTCGTAATATAAGCTCAAAAGAAGCGTCCGCGCCTTCAAAATGATAACCAGAATTTTCTTTTGATTTTATTATGTCAACAATTTTTTGTAATTTTTCACTATCAATTAAATTTATATCAAGATTTAGTTCTTTTATTTTTGCAAAAATATTACTTTTTCCAGATAACTCCGAAACAATTATTCGTCTTTCATTCCCAACTAATACTGGATTAACATGTTCATATGTTTTTGGGTTTTTTACAATAGCGCTTACATGAACTCCTGCTTTGTGAGCAAAAGCTGAAATTCCAGTATATGGATGATTGTCTTGAGGGACTTTATTTACAATTTCACTGACGAAATAGGAAATTTCTCTCAGTTTTTCTATTTTTATTGTAGTTTCACAGCCAATTTTTAGAATAGCGTTTGCAATGATTGTTATAATATCCGCATTTCCACATCTTTCACCATATCCATTTATTGTCCCTTGTACTAATTTAGCGCCTTCATTGATTGCGATTATAGAATTTGCATCGGCAACCCCTGAGTCGTTATGAAAATGTATTCCAAATGGAATTTTTATCGTATCTTTTACTTTCCTCAATATAGAAGTTAATTCCATCGGTAAAGTGTTTCCATTTGTATCGCATAATGTTATAATATTTGCCCCTGCTTTTTCTGCGATTTCTATAGTTTTTAAAGCATATTCTATATTATTTTTATAACCGTCAAAAAAATGTTCCGCATCATAAATTACTTCAAAATTATTTTCTTTTAAAAATTTTATAGAATCAAAAATCATAGATAAATTTTCTTCTAATGTAGTTTCAAGCGCATCTTTTACATGCAAATCCCAAGATTTTCCAAATATAGTAATTGCATCTGGTTTTGCTTCGATCATACTTTTTAAATTTTTATCATGTTCTATTTTTATATTTTTGTAACGAGTACTGCCAAAGGCTACGATTTTGGCATGTTTTAGTTTCAATTTTTTAACTTCAATAAAAAATTCCATGTCTTTTGGATTAGAACCAGGCCAGCCGCACTCTATATAGTTTACCCCAAATTCATCTAATTTCCTAACGATTTTTAATTTGTCATCTAAAGAAAAAGAAATTCCTTCTGTTTGCGCCCCATCTCTAAGAGTTGTATCATATATAAAAAGTTTCATTAATCTATATCCTCTTTCTAATAAATATAAATATTAACTAATTTATCATATAAAATTTTGAACTAAAATTCAAATAATTAAATTATTTTGTATATACAATTTCCAGTTTTTTTAAATTTTTATCAGATTTAATTTCTAACAATAGAGATGAAGTTATAATAAGAGATAAAGCCATAATGCAAGTATTATTATAGCAATTATATAAATATGCAATAGAAGAATTCTTGTATGAATTTTAATATAAATTTTTTGTCTTATATTTTTATTGTTTAACAATGCCGATAAAATTTTATCAATTTTTGTCATTGACAAAAAATATATGTAAATATAAAATTAAAAAAGATATAAATTAGGATAAAAATTTAAGATTTTTTAAATAAAAGAGAAAAATGTTAATAAATTAAGGTAACTATTAAAAAATACAACAAATAAAAAAAATGTAATTTTTTTTTAATATAACATGAAAAATAATAAAAAAATATATTATATAGGAGGAGAAAAAAATGAATGTAATTGACGCCATTTTTTCAAGAAGGAGTATTAGAAAATTCAAAGATATAACAATTGCAGAAAAAGATATAAAAATAATTCTGTCTGCCGGAATGTCTGCGCCTAGCGGATATAATGCCCAGACTTGGCGATTTGTTATTTTAGATCATAGTAAAGAAGGCGTATCAAAAAAAATTGCAGCGATAAATCCTTATGCTAGTATGGCGCAGACTGCTCCAATGAGTATTTTGGTGTGTGGGACAAAAGCTGAAAATGTCCCAATAGACTTTTGGGTGGTAGACTGTTCTGCATGTATACAAAATATGCTATTAGCAGCTTATTCGTTAGGAATAGGCTCTTTATGGACTGGGATTTATCCGATTGAAGATAGGATGAAAGCATTTAGTGAATTTTGCAAATTACCTCAGAATATTTTTGCGCATTCTTTAATTATACTAGGTTATGCAGATGAAGCCAAACCTAGAAAAGAAATTTATAATGAAAATTTTGTACATTATGATTTTTGGGAAAATAAATAATAAAAAATGTCTATAAAATTGGCTAGAAAAATTTTGACTTATATACTTATTTTTTACATAGCTGGAATTTTTGTCATAAATTTTTTAGGAGTTTGGGATAAACCTAATAAAAAAAATAAACTTCCGAGTCAGTTTTTAAATATTCGTACGGAAATATATGGCGAAATTTTATATCCGCCTACAATTTATGAAAAATTTTATCAAAAAAGAATTAAATTTTTTATAAAATTAGATAAAATTGGCGATTATTCAGCAAAAAATAAAAATACAAAAATTATAGTTGATTGTAATTTAGTTTCAAGTTATATCCCGATTTTAGGTCAAAAAATAAAATTATATGGCGAGATTTTACCAATAGAATTGCCAAATAAATATAATAATTATTTGAAATATCAAAATGTTTATTACAAAATTTTTGAACAATCACTAGACAATTATCAATATGTTGGTAACGGTAATTTTTTTAGGAGTAATTTTGGAAAAATTAGGAGATTTGTATTAGAAAGGATTTTAATGCTTTATGATGGTTTGAGTGCAGAAGTTTTGCCAGCTTTGATTGTTGGAGACAAAAATTATTTAACTGATGAGACAAAAGATTTTATTGCAGAAGCTGGTATTAGTCATATAATTGCAATTTCTGGAATGCATGTTGCTCTTGTTTTTGCCTTTCTTTGCTTATTTTTCCGTAATAAAAAAACTGTTTTATTTCTTTTGGTTACTTTATCAACAATTTGGTTTTATGCAGGAATTACTGGACTTAGTCCGTCATGTATAAGAGCTTGCGGTATGCTTTCTATCATAATGTTTGCAGGACTCTTTGACAAATATGCATTTACTGTGAGTAATCTTATGCTAACCTGCGCAATAATGTTAATTATGAATCCTAGACAACTTTTTATGTTAAGTTTTTTATTTTCATTCCTAGGTGTTTTTTCAATAATATATTTTAATAACTTTTGGAAAAATTTTTTCAAGCAAGTTTTTTTTATTATAAATAAGTTTTTATTTTTTGGTTTTTTTTATAAAGAACAGCTTATTATAAAAAATAAAATTCAAAAAAAAACTAAAAAAAGTTTTAAAGATTTCAAAAAAAATAAAAAAGAACTACTTTTATCAACAATTCTTTATATATTAAACATTTTCAAAGAAATATTTTTTGCTTCAATTTCAGCGCAAACTTTATTATCTCCATTTATTATATTTTATTTTGGAAATTTTAATATTTCATCTGTAATTTTTAATCTTACTCTTATCCCATTTTTAGCAATTATTATGAATATTTCGTTTATATCTATATTTTTTAGTTTATTCAGTTTTTCAGTTTTCATAAAAATAGCAAAAATGATAGCATTTATTAATAAAATTATAGTTAATACAGTTTTTTCAATAACAGAGTTTTTATTTGAAAGAATTAGTGTTTTTATTGAAGTAAAAATGGTTCCTTATTATTTAACATTAATTTTATGTATATTATTATTTCTTCCAATATTGCGAGATATTAAAGAAAATAAAAAAAATTTTCAATTATTTTTAATTTGGAACATTCTATTTTTATTTAGTTTCATTTTGTTGATATAAAAATGATAATTTTCAAACTTTAATTTTGATATATAATAAAAAAGTTATTTTTAATAA
>JAIRLV010000276.1 GCA_031259185.1 Elusimicrobiota bacterium
ATAGCAGGAGCAGAAAAGCTCGCAAAAGATAACAAATTCAAATTTGAACAATGGATAGTAGAATATGTATTCAAGGGACATCAAACAAAGAGAGCAGGAGATGGAGGATTTGATGGACATATAGTATATAATTTACATAATACAGGAACACCAATAACATTAAGGGCAATTATTGAGGTAAAAAGCGGAAATATAAATATAGGACAAATACGAGCATTTAAAGATAGCATAACAAAAAATGGAGCGGATTTTGGGATATTTGTAGGATTTAAAAAAATAGAAAATAAAAATAATATAACTGATGGAATGTTAAAAGAATCAAATGATTTAGGTTTTGTAGAAAATAAAGATACTGATTTAATATCTTCAGGAAGAATAAAAAAAATGTATATAATAAGAATAGAAGATTTATTGGAAAATAAATTACCTATAGAATTACAGCAGATGGCGACAAATATAACATATTAAAATATAATAAAAAGAAAATTAGATTTAATTGTTTGAGCTTACTTTAATGGATGGATTTAATTATTAAATTATGAAACAATATACTAAAAATGAATATAAAAGAGTTTTATACTATTTCCGAAGTATGCGAGACTTTAAAAATTAACTCGCATAATTTACGATATTGGGAAAAAAAAGGATTAATTAGTCCTATAAGAATACATAATGCGCAAAGGAGATATACAAAAGAACATATAATTCTAATAGAAAAATTAAAAGATTTGATAATAGATAAAAAAATTGGGCCAAAAGGTGTAAAAGGATTAGTAAAAAAAAATTCTAATTTAGAAATGATGTATAATAAACATTATTTAAAAAATTTAAAAGATTTTATTTCCGATTTAAAAAAGGAAGTGAAATTACTTTTAAAATTATTAAACTAAATTTAAGGAAATTGGAAATAAAAGGGGATTTTTATGATGAAAAAAAAGATCGTTTTATCTTTATTTTTGATTTTTCAATTTTTGTTTTCTAATTCTTTTGCTACTCTTTTGAATCTTCCGACAAATGAATTAACGCCATTAGAAACAAAATTATTGACAGATCTAAAAAATGGGAAATTGGATACTTTGTCTTTATATGACGTTGTTTTGATAGTTAGTGGACTAAATGTAGAAAATGAAATTTATAGAGATTTCAAAAAGAAAATAGAACGTATAAAAAAGGATTTTTTAAAATATTATAAAAAACAAAAAAAAGAAGCATCAAATAATAAAGAAACTGTTTTATTATCATCAGAAGATAAAACTTTTAATGATGAAATATATAAAAAAGCTAATCAATTGTTAATATTTTTACATGATAATTATTTTAAAGTTTATGATAAAAAGACTAATTCTATAATAAATTTGTTTATTTCTGGGAAATATAATTGTTTGTCGTCTACTATTTTATATACGGTTATAGCGAACGATCTAGGTTTAAATGTGAAAGGAGTTGTTATTCCAGAACATACATTCGCTATTTTAATAAATGATTCAGAAAATAAAGATGTAGAAACTACAATGAAAACTGGGTTTGATATTGACGAGAGTCAAATTCTTAATCAAGGCGAGAAAAACATACCTGAAAAAGCCATTGACGCTTATTATTCCGACAGACAAATTGTAGAACCAATAGAATTAATTAGTTTGCTATATACAAATTATATAAAAAATATTAGCGATGAAGCTCTATATACGAAAGAAACATTAAAAAAATATATTAAAGCTATGGAGATTAGCCCAAACTCAAAAATTTTAAAAGACGATTTAAATGAATATTTATTAGGTTACGCAATGAAAGAATTTGAGAAGGGAAATATTAGTTTTGCTATAGAATTTTTAAATGATTGTAAAAAAATTTCAAAAGACAATCAAGAATTATATTCGAATGCTTTGATAATATTTACTCAAAGCATACAAAATAATATAGACGCTTTAGATTTGAAACAGGCAAAGACAAATTATGAAGAATATTCTAATTTTATAGAAACGCCAGAAATCAAAAATTTATTTATAGAAAATATAAAAAATATTAGTATCAATAAAATTAATTCTTTAATAACTTCACAAGCAGATATTGAAATTATGAAATCTATAGCCAATTTTGCTTTGTCTATAGGTACCAATGAATTGCTAGATATTCAATTAAATGAATTTTTGCTTGAAGCAAATAAAATAGAAAAGGAAATTAATGAGAGAAAAGTTTTGAATGATCTAGTAATGATTTTCAATGAAGGAAAATATGATGAAGTTTTGTCAATAATAGACGATATCATAAACAATAGTTCAATTACAATTCCAGTTTATATAAATGAAATCAATAATTTTAAAAATTCTGCAAAAAAGATAAAATTATACAATGAATTGTTAAACGATGTCAATACTGGAAATACAACGTCAATAACTCGTGAAAGAATAGAAGAAATAAAAGAATTAAATAAAAATACAGGTAATAACGAGCAAATTAATGAACAATTAGAAACTATAAAAAAAGAATTCATAAAAACACCGGCTAAAAAATCTAGTTCTGCGAGGAAATAATGATATACCTTTCTAGTCCCGATATTACGGAAAAAGAAAAATCAGCAGTTATAGAAGTATTGAATACTGGGATAATAGCTAGCGGACCAAAAGTGAAAGAATTTGAAAAAAGGTTTGCAGAATTTTGTAATATAAAATACGCTATATGTGTTTCAAATGGGACAGCTGCTTTGCAAGCCGGATTAGTAGCAAGCGGTATATCAAAAGGAGATAGAGTAATTACAACGCCATTCACATTTATTGCAACTGCTAATTCCATTTTGTTTTGCGGGGCAGAAATTGTTTTTTGTGATATAGATGAAAAAAGTTTTAATTTAGATCCAAACAAAGTAGAGCATATTTTGAAAACTGAAAAAAATATAAAAGCAATCATGGTAGTCCATCTATACGGGAATCCAGCTGATATGAGCGATTTTGAATTTTTGAGTAAAAAATATAATATAAAAATTTTTGAAGATTGTGCGCAAAGCGTTGGAGCAACTTTTGACAATAAAATCACTGGGACATTTGGAGATTTTGGTGCATTTAGTTTTTATGCTACAAAAAATATGACGACTGCCGAAGGTGGAATGGTTATAACTAATAGTGATGAAATTGATAAAAAAGTCAGAAGTTTTATAAACCATGGCAGAAGCGGTAGATTTTTACATAATAGTTTGGGGTATAATTTTAGAATGACAGATATTCAAGCTGCAATTGGAATAGTTCAATTGGAAAGATTAAATGGATTTATTGAAAAAAGAAATGATAATGCTAAATTTTTAATAGATAAACTAGAAAATATAAATTTTTTGACTTTACCGATTTATGATAAAAATTCAAGAAAAAAAAGACATGTTTTTCATCAATTTACGATAAGGCTAAATTCAAAAGAAAGAGATAAATTTGTTTCTTTTATGAATGAGAATGGCGTTAATGTTGCTGCTATTTATCCAGTTCCGGTCCACAAACAAACTCTTTATCAAAAAATTAAGAAATATTCATTGCCAATTGCAGAAAAAATTGCCAGTCAAGTAGTTTCTTTACCAGTTCACACAAAACTTACGCAGGATGATTTACAAAAAATTGTAGACATGATCAAGAGGTTTAATAAATGATAAAAGTTGGCGTTGTAGGAGTAGGGAGATTAGGACAACACCATGCCAGAAATTATGCGTTTGAGAATATAAAAAACTCAAATCTTGTAGCAGTTTGCGATGTTGATGAAGAAACGACTAAAAAGATTGCGAAAAAATTTAAGGTAGACTATTTTTCTGATTATAAAAATTTTTTAGGCAAAGTTGATGCAGTCAGTATTGTTGTTCCAACTCATTTACATTTTGAGGTGGCAAAATTTTTTTTGAGTCATAAAATTCATTGTTTAGTAGAAAAGCCTATTACCACAACATTACAAGAAGCTCAAGAACTAATTGATATTGCTTATAAAAATGATTTGATTTTGCAAGTTGGTCATATAGAAAGATTCAATCCAGCCATTATAGAAATACAAAAATTTATAAAGAATCCAAAGTACATTGACGTCAATAGACTTGGGACATATAGTCAACGAGTTTCAAATATCAGTGTTGTATTAGACTTAATGGTTCACGATCTGGATATGGTTTTATTTTTAACCAATTCAGAAGTAGAAAAAGTTGATGCTGCAGGGACAAAAGTCATTTCCGAAACAGAAGACATTGCAAACGTTAGAATTAAATTCAAAAATGGTTGTGTAGCGAATATTTCCGCTAGTAGAGTTTCTATGGAAAAATTGAGAAAAATTAGACTTTTTCAAAGTGAATCTTATATTTCGTTAAACTATGAAGACCAATCTTTCAAAATATATACAAAGAATCCAAAAGTAGAAAAAATCCAAGATTTAAGCGATATTAAAATTGAAAAATTTAAACCTAAGAAAAATGTTGAGCCTTTATTTTTAGAGTTAACAGATTTTATCTATTGTATTATAAATCACAAAAATCCAAAAGTAGATGGGAAACATGGCTATAATGCATTAAAATTAGCATTAGAAGTTAGAGAAAAAATTAAAGAATTTTCTGATAATTAAAACTTTAATATAGCATACAAATTTATTAGCAAATTTAAAAATACTACCCATAAATGTTTCATGAAACATCTTGTTCTTGTTTGTAGAGTATATAAAAATTATTAGTATATATTAGAATATTATGACTAATTAAAAAAAATAAGAAAAAAAATGTCAAAAATTTCAATCATTATTCCAGTTTATAACACGGAAAAATATTTACGACAATGTTTGAATAGCGTAATAAATCAAACATTAAAAGATATAGAAATAATTTGTGTAAATGATGGGTCAACAGACAATTCGCTAGAAATTTTAAAAGAATATTCCCAAAAAGATTCAAGAATAAAAGTTATTCCAAAAAATAATACTGGATATGGGCATACAATGAATGTTGGGCTAGATAATGCAGCTGGAGAATATATTGGGATTCTTGAACCAGATGATTGGATAGAAAAGGATATGTTAGAGACATTATTTTTGTTAGCTGAAAAATATAATGTGGAAGTTGTAAAGTGTGATTTTTTTAATTATAGGTCATACCCGCAAGAAATAAATAAAGTAGCAAAATGTATCCCAGAATTGTTAAAAGATAGAGTTATTAACCCTGAAAAGAACACAGAAATTTTATTAATGAATTATTCTATTTGGACTGCAATTTATAAAAGAGACTTTTTAAAAATATATAATATTAGATTTAATGAGACACCCGGCGCATCATATCAAGATGTTTCATTTAGTTTTCAAGTATTTGCAAATGCAAAAAGCGTTTATTTATGTTCCAAAAACTTATTGCATTATAGAGTAGATAATGAAAATTCGTCTGTAAAAAATAAAAGCAAAATTTTTTGTGTGTGTGATGAATTTGCCAAAATTGAAAATTTTTTACAAAAAAACCCAGATAAAAAAGAATTGTTTGAAGGAAGAAAAAATCAAATTAAATATATGAGTTATATATGGAATTTTAGGAGAATAGATAAAAAGTTTAGAAAAGAATTCATTATGAAAATTTCTAAGGAATTCAAAAAAGCTTTGGAACAAGAAAAGATAGAATGGAAAGAATTTAGTATAAAAAAAAGAATTCGTTTTATAGAAATCGCATATTTCCCAAGATTTTTTTTGTTCTTATTTAGCTTAAGATCTTTTAGTTTTAGAAAATGATAATTTTTAAAAAAATCAGAGTAAAAAATGCCAAAAATTTCAATCATTATTCCAGTTTATAATACGGAGAAATATTTACGACAATGTTTGAATAGCGTAATAAATCAAACATTAAAAGATATAGAAATAATTTGTATAAATGATGGTTCAACAGATAATTCATTAGAAATTTTGAAAGAATATTCCCAAAAAGATTCAAGAATAAAAGTTATTTCCAAAAAAAATAGTGGACATGGGCATACGATGAATATTGGGCTAGATAATGCGACTGGAGAATATATTGGTATAGTTGAATCAGATGATTATATAAGCATAAATATGTATGAAGAATTATATAAATTATCAAACGATAATATTGATGTAGTGAAATCATCTTTTTATAAATATTATGATACTCCAAATGTAAAGAAAATAGAGAACGTTAGTTGGAGCAAAAAGGCGATTTTGCCAGATAAAAACCCATTTAACATAAATGACTATCCTGTTTTTTTGTCTTTTCATCCAAGTATTTGGACTTGTATCTATAAAAAAAAGTTCTTAATACAAAATAATATAAAATTTTTGGAAGAAAAAGAGGCTAGTTGGGTAGATAATCTCTTTCAAGTTCAAACATTATATTTAGCAAAAAAAATAATTTATATTAATACTCCTTTTTATTTTTATAGAAAAAGAAATTTAAAAGATTCTGCTGATCTAAAAGATTACAATA
This sequence comes from Elusimicrobiota bacterium, assembly GCA_031259185.1. GTDB lineage: Bacteria > RUG730 > RUG730 > RUG730 > RUG730 > JAIRLV01. The sequence continues at coordinate 6,428 of JAIRLV010000276.1, forward strand.
TCCCTTTTAAAAGAACACAAGAAATTTATTCTTGGATAAGACAAAATAATATATCAAACGAGAATATACTAGCTTGCCTATATAAAAGGCATCTAAATTATATAATTTCAATCTTGGATAATCTAAAATTTTATAATATTAAAAATGGTATGAAAATTGTCAAACAAATGATTTACGATATGAATAAAAATATAATACTGCATAATAGTTATATTAATAAAAAAGAAAGAAAAATATACTTGGCATTGAAGAATAGAGCGTATATTTATTGGTTTTTTAAACAAATTATGGAATTACGAAAATATATATTAAGTATTCATTTTACGCAAAAAAATAAATATATTGCTTTTTGTGGAAAATATTATTATTTTAATAATAAAAAGAGATGTAAAAATGCAAAAAAATAGACAAATGATAGACTGTAAAATTTTAAGCAACAAAAAAATTTTGAATACAGAAAAATATTTTATGCTTGAATTAGAATGGAAAAACGCCAATAAAATTTTTTTACCTGGACAATTTGTAGAAATAGAAATATCAAAAAGTTTAGATACTATTTTGAGAAAACCGTTTACTGTTTTTGATGCGACAAAAAATTCTATAAAAATTATCTATAAAGTTTTGGGTAAAGGAACAAGATTATTATCTTATCAAAAGAAGGCTGACTTTTTGAATATTATAGGTCCTTTAGGAAATTTTTATAATACAAAAATTTTAGATGCAAAGAATGATAAAAAAGAAAATAATTTCCAAAATATATTTATAATTGGCGCAGGGACAGGTGCCGCAAATATACATTTTTTAATTAAAAATATTATAAATTTTGAACAAAACAATAATGATAACTATTATTATTATTTAATTTTAGGATTTAAAAGTAAAAATGATATTTTTTGTTTAAAAGAAATTTTTGAATTAAAAAGGCGAATTGCTGATTTAAAAAAAGTTGAAAATTTTCAAATATTTATAACTACTGACGACGGGAGTTTTGATAATGGGAAAAAAGGATATGTTACAGATTTTTTTGGGAAATTTGAAAACAAATTAAAATCAGAAAAATCTTTGATTTTTATGTGTGGACCAAAAATTGTAATAAAAAAATGGTATGAAAAAATGTTGAAATTAAATGTTAATAATAGTATTGAAAATCTGGGTGATTTTAAAAATCCAAAGATAAAAAACAAAAGCAAAGATTTTAAAAAAGAGAATAAAGTACTAGGCTTGGAACGTAGCGCTAAAAAATTTGATTTTAGGGTGACAGAATCATTCAAAATGTTCGCATCTTTTGAAGAATATATGGCTTGCGGTTTAGGGGTCTGTAATGGGTGTGTCATAAAAGTTAAGGATCAAAAAAATAAAGAAAAATTTAAATATAAGAAAGTTTGTGAATGCGGGACTATTTTTGATTTGGAGGAAATTTTATGGGATTAATGAAAAACTATAAAAGTAATCTTTCAATTGAATTTTGTGGATTAAAATTTCAAAATCCA
>JAIRLV010000292.1 GCA_031259185.1 Elusimicrobiota bacterium
CTAAGTGATGATGAGATCTTTGATTTATATGAATTATCTGAGAAAGAAAGGGAATATATTTTGTCTAAGTATAACTAAACACGATCACTAGCTAAGATAGACTTTATTATAAGGAGACTTGAAAATTGATGAATGGATTTGGAAATATCCTGCAGAATGGATATAAGATATAATCTAAATAAACTGATTATATTTTTATTTGTGTGTAGGTTAATCTCTATAAAATAAATTTAATAAGCTATAATAGTGAGGTAAAACATAAAAGTCAGATTTAAATTTTGCATTGATTAAAAATGGTTATATATTCCAATAAAAGTTGTGTGCTGTTTGTGCTTATTTTAATATCACACAAGGAAGCTTAAATATTTTGGCTAAAGCACTATTTTTTTTAGTATTTTATTATTGTCATCTTTTTTTACATTCCGCAAAAATACAGGCAAACAACTAGTATAAGTTGTCATTATGTTTAAAAAGGTGCATTTATCGTCGTAAAATCCGCAAATTATTTTATGGTATATATCTGGTATGGTATGATTTTTAATGCAATAAAAGTGACTATTTTTTTGCTAGTTTGATATCATCCATACCTTTAGAAAATTTAATCTTGTTTATAGTTCTAATGCTAATAGTTATTTGATCATTTAAATTTTGTACCTTCTTTAAATTTGCTTAGAGGTCTCATAGAGGATCAAACAGTCCTGCACGCAATTTCGATTTCATGAAGTAAAATAATTCAAATAAAATTAATAAAAATAAGTTTTCTCAATATCTATTAAATAAAAATTATTCCTTTTATCATGTTTTGAAATATGTCGCTGTTATATTTATAATAAACCTGATCACTTCCATATTGGATTGGAAACAATGAAACTTGTACTTTTACCGAGTTGTTTAAATGATTTCCAAATAAATATGTGTTACATCATAAACCTAATTACCGATAGTTTTGTAAGAACAGCATCACGCTCAAGCCGCTCACAAATTTCATCGTGCATATCAAAAGTTGTTTCATCAGCCAAATTCTCTAAAAGATTCGCTACCTCGTATTCATAATCGTCATGACAGGCAGGAGCTTCTCCGCGATGACAAATTTCCTTGCGATCGTTGTTATGTTTTTTTCAGCCAAATTCTGATAAGAGAAAGTACTCGACTTCGGACACTTCAATAGTTTCCACGCCATTATTCAGCGGGCATCTATACTTAAATTTACCGTCCTCAGTCCTTTTAACACGCTTCGATTAAGAATATACGGCGGTAAATCGCCCAAGTAAATGCCACGATTTTTCTAACCCTTACGGAGAAATTATACCATGAATTAAGGATAAAATCCACTGCGATATAACAGCAAAATTCACAACATGAGACATTTTTTATGCTAATTTTTAATAGTTATTTTGTCGAATCATTCAATCCTTAAGCAGGATAAGAAATTGCGATTATGGCTTAATTTCGATGCGCCTACGGGTGATGGAGCAATCAGAAAACCTGTTTTTTTTTGAGATAAACTACGGATTGAATTAGGCATAGATTTAAGATTTCTTCAAATACTTTTGTCAAACAAGGTTTTTACACTTTACATCATTGTTACTTTTATGTTAGAATATTGTTATAAAAATGGTATGGACAACAAAAATGACTTTTGGCGAAAAAATTAAAAAAACAAGATTGGAACAGTTTTTTACGCAGAAGGAGATGGCGAAAGTATTAGGCGTGTCTACGCTTTCAATTATTCGTTGGGAAAACGAACAAAGTAAGCCGAGTTTAGCCACACAAAAGAAATTCCACGATTATTGTAAAAGCAAGAATATTGTATTCTGAAATTTGTATGGCGTAACTTCGATAGTTTTGTCCATACGGAACATGGTGACAGTAAATGAGCGAAATTTTAACTGAAGAAGATGTAAAACTTAGGTTTATCACGCCAGCCTTAACGAATAAAGGATGGACAGCAGACCAAATGCGAATGGAAAAAGCTATTCGCAGGGATTCTAAATTTACGGATGGAAAAGTTATTATAAAAGGTAACACTGCAAAACGTGGGAATCCGCTAAAAGCCGATTACGTTTTATATCATCATAATAATTTTCCGATTGCTGTAATTGAAGCAAAAAAAGCGGTACTCAATATTGGAGACGGCATACAGCAGGCTATTGATTATGCTAAGCGGTTGGATATCCCTTTCGCATACGCCAGTAATGGGAAAGGATTTCTTGAGCATGACTTCTTAACGGGCTTTGAACGCGAGATTGCATTAAACGATTTTCCTACTGCTGATGAATTATGGAAGAGACGTAATGCGAAAGAGCAAATAACGCCTGCTATTGAAAAAGTTATCAATCAACCATATTTTTTTTGTGAAGGCTGGTATGTACCACGATATTATCAAAGAATAGCTGTAAACCGTACTGTTGAAGCGGTTGCAAAGAATCAAAGACGCCTTTTACTCGTAATGGCTACTGGCACAGGCAAAACATTTACAGCATTTCAAATAATTCATAAACTTTACGAATCTAGTGCGGTAAAAAAAGTTCTATATCTCGCTGACCGCAATATTTTAATCGACCAAACTATTCTAAATGACTTTGCTCCATTTAAGGATAAAAACATACTCACAAAAGTCGAAAATAAAACCCTCGACAGTGCATACGATATCTTCATGTCTCTCTATCATCAATTATCTGGCGATGATGAATTGGAAACATTTAGACAGTTTAGTCCAGATTTTTTTGACCTCATTATCGTTGACGAGTGTCATCGAGGAAGCGCAAAAGAAAATTCACGTTGGCGTAAAATTCTTGATTATTTCACTAACGCTATTCATATCGGCATGACAGCTACACCTAAAGAGACAGATGATGTTTCAAATAGTCTATATTTTGGTGATGCGATATATACATATTCTCTAAAGCAAGGTATTGACGACGGATTTCTTGCCCCTTACCGTGTTCTTAGAATCGGTATTGATAAAGATTTAGAAGGATATATTCCCGAAGCTGGTAAAGTTGATGATTATGGTAACGAATTACCGCAAAAAGTTTTTACTTCAAAGGACTTTGACCGCACTCTGATAATAGATGAACGAACTAAAATTGTAGCGCGACGTATAACCGAATTCTTAAAACAAAATGACAGATATGCTAAAACGATTGTATTTTGCGTTGATGAAGACCATGCACTCCGCATGCGGCAAGCCCTTGTAAATGAAAATAATGACTTAATAAAAATAAACGATAAATTTGTCATGAGGATAACTGGAAGCGACCAACTAGGCAAACAGCAGCTTGAAAATTTTATTGATAATAATACAAAATATCCAACCATTGTTACTACATCGGAATTACTTTCGACGGGTGTGGATTGCCAAATGGTGAAAGTTATTGTCCTTGATGCTGTTATAAATTCGATGACAAAATTCAAGCAAATAATAGGGCGCGGTACAAGGCTTGTTTGGAATAAGGATAAAAGGTATTTTACAATTCTTGATTTCCGAAAAGCAACGCTCAAATTTAGCGACCCTGAGTTTGACGGTCCCGCATCATCTGTTTATGATATAGACAAAAATAAGCCACTTCCTACACCAACAGTAGATGACGACTTCGACGATATCGGCGACCTCGATGATGTCAATCCGAGAAAATATCGCGTATCTGACGTCCCCGCTTCAATTATTAGTGAACTGGAACTTATTTACGGTGAAAACGGAAGATTAGTTGTAAACCATTCGTACAACTTTAAGTCTTTAATAATTGAAAGATACCCGACAGCCGAAACGTTCATTGCAGATTGGCATGATGGTAACAAACAAGAAATACTTGATTATTTTGAGGAAAAAGGCGTTGATCTTAATCGTTTCAAAGAAAAAGTCGGTAAAGATGTTGATATATACGACATTATACTTATGATTGGCTTTGATAAAGAAGCAAAGATAAAAACAGAACGTATAAATGATGTCAAAAACGATGAATTTTATCAAAAATTATCCGATCGGATAATTTTTGATAAAATTCATCGTTTTTGACATCATTTATACGTTCTGTTTTTATCTTTGCTTCTTTATCAAAGCCAATCATAAGTATAATGTCGTATATATCAACATCTTTACCGACTTTTTCTTTGAAACGATTAAGATCAACGCCTTTTTCCTCAAAATAATCAAGTATTTCTTGTTTGTTACCATCATGCCAATCTGCAATGAACGTTTCGGCTGTCGGGTATCTTTCAATTATTAAAGACTTAAAGTTGTACGAATGGTTTACAACTAATCTTCCGTTTTCACCGTAAATAAGTTCCAGTTCACTAATAATTGAAGCGGGGACGTCAGATACGCGATATTTTCTCGGATTGACATCATCGAGGTCGCCGATATCGTCGAAGTCGTCATCTACTGTTGGTGTAGGAAGTGGCTTATTTTTGTCTATATCATAAACAGATGATGCGGGACCGTCAAACTCAGGGTCGCTAAATTTGAGCGTTGCTTTTCGGAAATCAAGAATTGTAAAATACCTTTTATCCTTATTCCAAACAAGCCTTGTACCGCGCCCTATTATTTGCTTGAATTTTGTCATCGAATTTATAACAGCATCAAGGACAATAACTTTCACCATTTGGCAATCCACACCCGTCGAAAGTAATTCCGATGTAGTAACAATGGTTGGATATTTTGTATTATTATCAATAAAATTTTCAAGCTGCTGTTTGCCTAGTTGGTCGCTTCCAGTTATCCTCATGACAAATTTATCGTTTATTTTTATTAAGTCATTATTTTCATTTACAAGGGCTTGCCGCATGCGGAGTGCATGGTCTTCATCAACGCAAAATACAATCGTTTTAGCATATCTGTCATTTTGTTTTAAGAATTCGGTTATACGTCGCGCTACAATTTTAGTTCGTTCATCTATTATCAGAGTGCGGTCAAAGTCCTTTGAAGTAAAAACTTTTTGCGGTAATTCGTTACCATAATCATCAACTTTACCAGCTTCGGGAATATATCCTTCTAAATCTTTATCAATACCGATTCTAAGAACACGGTAAGGGGCAAGAAATCCGTCGTCAATACCTTGCTTTAGAGAATATGTATATATCGCATCACCAAAATATAGACTATTTGAAACATCATCTGTCTCTTTAGGTGTAGCTGTCATGCCGATATGAATAGCGTTAGTGAAATAATCAAGAATTTTACGCCAACGTGAATTTTCTTTTGCGCTTCCTCGATGACACTCGTCAACGATAATGAGGTCAAAAAAATCTGGACTAAACTGTCTAAATGTTTCCAATTCATCATCGCCAGATAATTGATGATAGAGAGACATGAAGATATCGTATGCACTGTCGAGGGTTTTATTTTCGACTTTTGTGAGTATGTTTTTATCCTTAAATGGAGCAAAGTCATTTAGAATAGTTTGGTCGATTAAAATATTGCGGTCAGCGAGATATAGAACTTTTTTTACCGCACTAGATTCGTAAAGTTTATGAATTATTTGAAATGCTGTAAATGTTTTGCCTGTGCCAGTAGCCATTACGAGTAAAAGGCGTCTTTGATTCTTTGCAACCGCTTCAACAGTACGGTTTACAGCTATTCTTTGATAATATCGTGGTACATACCAGCCTTCACAAAAAAAATATGGTTGATTGATAACTTTTTCAATAGCAGGCGTTATTTGCTCTTTCGCATTACGTCTCTTCCATAATTCATCAGCAGTAGGAAAATCGTTTAATGCAATCTCGCGTTCAAAGCCCGTTAAGAAGTCATGCTCAAGAAATCCTTTCCCATTACTGGCGTATGCGAAAGGGATATCCAACCGCTTAGCATAATCAATAGCCTGCTGTATGCCGTCTCCAATATTGAGTACCGCTTTTTTTGCTTCAATTACAGCAATCGGAAAATTATTATGATGATATAAAACGTAATCGGCTTTTAGCGGATTCCCACGTTTTGCAGTGTTACCTTTTATAATAACTTTTCCATCCGTAAATTTAGAATCCCTGCGAATAGCTTTTTCCATTCGCATTTGGTCTGCTGTCCATCCTTTATTCGTTAAGGCTGGCGTGATAAACCTAAGTTTTACATCTTCTTCAGTTAAAATTTCGCTCATTTACTGTCACCATGTTCCGTATGGACAAAACTATCGAAGTTACGCCATACAAATTTCAGAATACAATATTCTTGCTTTTACAATAATCGTGGAATTTCTTTTGTGTGGCTAAACTCGGCTTACTTTGTTCGTTTTCCCAACGAATAATTGAAAGCGTAGACACGCCTAATACTTTCGCCATCTCCTTCTGCGTAAAAAACTGTTCCAATCTTGTTTTTTTAATTTTTTCGCCAAAAGTCATTTTTGTTGTCCATACCATTTTTATAACAATATTCTAACATAAAAGTAACAATGATGTAAAGTGTAAAAACCTTGTTTGACAAAAGTATTTGAAGAAATCTTAAATCTATGCCTAATTCAATCCGTAGTTTATCTCAAAAAAAAACAGGTTTTCTGATTGCTCCATCACCCGTAGGCGCATCGAAATTAAGCCATAATCGCAATTTCTTATCCTGCTTAAGGATTGAATGATTCGACAAAATAACTATTAAAAATTAGCATAAAAAATGTCTCATGTTGTGAATTTTGCTGTTATATCGCAGTGGATTTTATCCTTAATTCATGGTATAATTTCTCCGTAAGGGTTAGAAAAATCGTGGCATTTACTTGGGCGATTTACCGCCGTATATTCTTAATCGAAGCGTGTTAAAAGGACTGAGGACGGTAAATTTAAGTATAGATGCCCGCTGAATAATGGCGTGGAAACTATTGAAGTGTCCGAAGTCGAGTACTTTCTCTTATCAGAATTTGGCTGAAAAAAACATAACAACGATCGCAAGGAAATTTGTCATCGCGGAGAAGCTCCTGCCTGTCATGACGATTATGAATACGAGGTAGCGAATCTTTTAGAGAATTTGGCTGATGAAACAACTTTTGATATGCACGATGAAATTTGTGAGCGGCTTGAGCGTGATGCTGTTCTTACAAAACTATCGGTAATTAGGTTTATGATGTAACACATATTTATTTGGAAATCATTTAAACAACTCGGTAAAAGTACAAGTTTCATTGTTTCCAATCCAATATGGAAGTGATCAGGTTTATTATAAATATAACAGCGACATATTTCAAAACATGATAAAAGGAATAATTTTTATTTAATAGATATTGAGAAAACTTATTTTTATTAATTTTATTTGAATTATTTTACTTCATGAAATCGAAATTGCGTGCAGGACTGTTTGATCCTCTATGAGACCTCTAAGCAAATTTAAAGAAGGTACAAAATTTAAATGATCAAATAACTATTAGCATTAGAACTATAAACAAGATTAAATTTTCTAAAGGTATGGATGATATCAAACTAGCAAAAAAATAGTCACTTTTATTGCATTAAAAATCATACCATACCAGATATATACCATAAAATAATTTGCGGATTTTACGACGATAAATGCACCTTTTTAAACATAATGACAACTTATACTAGTTGTTTGCCTGTATTTTTGCGGAATGTAAAAAAAGATGACAATAATAAAATACTAAAAAAAATAGTGCTTTAGCCAAAATATTTAAGCTTCCTTGTGTGATATTAAAATAAGCACAAACAGCACACAACTTTTATTGGAATATATAACCATTTTTAATCAATGCAAAATTTAAATCTGACTTTTATGTTTTACCTCACTATTATAGCTTATTAAATTTATTTTATAGAGATTAACCTACACACAAATAAAAATATAATCAGTTTATTTAGATTATATCTTATATCCATTCTGCAGGATATTTCCAAATCCATTCATCAATTTTCAAGTCTCCTTATAATAAAGTCTATCTTAGCTAGTGATCGTGTTTAGTTATACTTAGACAAAATATATTCCCTTTCTTTCTCAGATAATTCATATAAATCAAAGATCTCATCATCACTTAG
>JAIRLV010000300.1 GCA_031259185.1 Elusimicrobiota bacterium
AAAATAAAATTAAAAATTATCTAGAAACAGAAAGAAAAAATATATTTTATATTACTGGATTTTTTGATATTTTTTTTATTTTTATAACTGAAAATTCTTCTTATATTTGTCTATCAGAAATGCTTTTGGAACAGTGTCAAAAAGTTTTGAATGAAAATGGTATTTCTAAGTTTTTTCAGCTACTTGTCATATCCAAAAAAAATAATGATTTTTATTTTCAAACTATAAAAGAAGCTTTTAAATATATAAAAGTCAAAGAAAATATTAAAAATTTGAGTTATCCTGAAATATATAGAAAGTTTGACTTTTATAAAGTTTTGGATAATTTATTCGAATTAAACAACACTTTTTCTATTTTAAATTATATGAGAATGACAAAAGATTCTTTTGAATTAGAAAATATAAAAAAAGCTTGTCAAGAAACATATAAAATTTCTAAAAAAATTCCTTCAATGTTAGAAAGAAAATCCAAATTAACAGAACTAGATATTGCAAAAAAAATTGATATATTGTCAATAAAATCTTGTGGATATAAAGCTTTTGATAGTATAGTTGCATTCGGTAAAAACACTGCTTTTCCACATTATATCCCAAGTGAAAATGTTTTTTACAATAAAAAAAGACCAGAACTTTTAGTGGATTTTGGAACGAAATATAAAAATTACTGCGCTGATATGACTATAACTAAATTTTATGAAAAATCAAATAGCGATATATACAAAAAAATGGCAAATGCTGTATTAGAAGCTCATTCAAAAGTGATAGAAATTATTAAACCTGGTATATTAGCAAAGAATTTGGATTTGAAAGTGAGGGAAATTTTTGATAAATACAAAATGACACAGTATTTTATTCATAATACAGGGCATGGTGTTGGTTTAGATATTCATGAATTGCCTTCTATAAATTATTCTGACGAAACTATATTAAAAGAAAATATGGTTGTAGCTATTGAACCCGGACTTTATATAAAAGAAATCGGCGGAGTTAGAATAGAAGATACGATTCTTATTACAAAAAATAATCATCAAATATTGACCATAAAATAAATTTATCTTTATTTAATTTATTATTGATAAAATTAAAATAAAAGTATATTATAATAAATATAGTAATTATTACAAAAATAAACTTTTTTTAAAATAAGACATAAAAAAAATGTTAAATAGAAAAAATATTATAAGCTTAATGATTATTTTGGTATTTTTTTTTGTAGGTTGTACAGATTACAATCAGTACTTTCAAAGTAGTATTTTACCGCAGCATATAAAAAAAATAGCAATAGTAAAATTTCAAGATACCTTTAATAAACCTGCTTTTCAAGACAAATTATACTTCACATTAAAAGACAGGTTAACTATTGATAGGCGAGTAGATGTAGTGAATTTAGAGATGGCGGATGCAGTGATACTTGGGAGGATTAGTAGATATTTATTACAACCATTACAATTTGATGGCAACAAAAATCCAATAAAATTTATGTTATGGGTTTGGGTGGATATATCTCTTTACGATGTGTCTACAAAAAACATTCTATGGACAGAAGAAAAGTTAGAAGCAAAAGTAGAATTTAATAGAAATTCATCTGATAGTAGTATTTTTGAACCTACAACAGAAACTGAAGCTCAAGATATCGCAATAGATAAATTGGCAAATATCATTATAAAAAGAACAATAGACGGTTGGTTTGCCGCTTCTGGTGTAAAAGAAACTGTTTATTCTTAGTTTAGACTTTAGCGAGTCGAATACTTTTTTTGTTTATAACAAAAATCAATACAAACTAAACTTCTATCCATTATTAAAAAAATCAAAAGTACATAAAAAGTATTATATTAATAATAAAAAAGGCATTTATTTGTTTTTTAGTTACGCTTTTATCTAATACTGTATTTACCGCATTTTTTGTAATTTTATGACTTTTGATAAATAATTAAGAAGTTTTTTTTGAATTAAAATTAGACAAAACTGACAGAAATATATAATACTTTATATTCAAGAATTAGTTTACAAGTCTCAAATCATTTATATACTCTACCCCAAAAATATGAAAAAGTTGAGAATTTTGAGAAAAAAATTATTGCAGGACAAACTATAGAGCTAAAAAAAACGACTAAAACTTAAAAGGGTTAAATTTTTGTCTTTTTTAAAAAACTTTATATATTTAGTACTGATTTATATATACTATTAATTTAAAAAAAATAAGAATGAAAGGATATATATATAAAAAATTTGATCTTATTTTTTATATGTTATGAATTAAAAACGGGCAGAATCGACACTATCTCCATAATAAGCCTTCAAATACATCTCTTTAATTTCGCTAATTAATGGATATCTAGGATTAGCGCTAGTACATTGATCATCAAAAGCATCTTCTGATAATTTATCAAGATTAGCTAAAAAATCTTTTTCATTAATACCTATGTCTTTTATACTTTTTGGTAAATTTAGTTCTTTTTTCAAATCATTTATAGCTTTCAATAAATTTTCAATTTTTTCTTCATCTGTATTGCCGCCTAAACTTAAATAGTTTGCAATTCTCACATATCTTGATATAGCTGATGGATATTCGTATTGTGGAAAACTAGCTTGTTTAGTAGGATTATCGTTTGCATTATATCTTATAACTTGATTTATGAGAAGAGCGTTTGCCACACCATGAGGGATATTATAAGCAACTCCCAATTTATGAGCCATACTGTGACAAACTCCCAAAAATGCATTTGCAAAAGCCATTCCAGCCATAGTTGCAGCATGATGAACTTTTTCTCTTGCCTTCTCATTTTTATTGCCATCATTATAAGATTGCGGCAAATATTTAAATAAAACTCTCAATGCCTCTAATGATAATGCATTCGTATAATCAGTAGACATAGCAGAAACTATAGATTCTATACAATGAGTTACAGCATCAATTCCACTCGCAGCTACTAAACTTTTTGGCATATCCATCACTAATTCTGCGTCAATAATTGATATAGTCGGTGTCAAAGAGTAATCTGCAATAGCATATTTTAAATGAGTGGCATCATCTGTGACAATACTAAATGGTGTAACTTCAGAACCTGTGCCACTTGTAGTTGGAATTGCAACCATGATTGCTTTTTTACCCATTTCTGGAAAATGATATATTCTTTTTCTTATATCCATAAACCTCAATGAAAGCCCTTCAAATGTTACATCGGGATTTTCATACAAAAGCCACATAATTTTTGCAGCATCCATTGGAGAACCGCCACCAAGCCCAATTATGACATCAGGATTAAAAAAATTAATTTCCTTTAATCCTTCATTAATAGTAGAAAGCGTTGGATCTGGTTTTACATTGCTATATATTTTAAATTCTATTTTCAATTCTTCTAAAACTCTTGTAATCCTATCAACATATCCATTTTCAAATAAATAATTATCTGTAACAATAAATACTTTCTTTTTATCTTTTAAATCTTGTAATGCCACTGGCAAGCATCCATATTTAAAATAAATTTTTGGTGGAATTTTAAACCATAACATATTTTCTCTCCTTTCAGCTACTGTTTTTATATTCAGTAGATGCTTTACTCCAACATTTTCGCTAACAGAGTTTCCTCCCCAACTACCACAACCTAAAGTTAATGATGGTGGAAGTTTAAAGTTATAAATATCACCAATAGCACCTTGACTAGCTGGCATGTTCACAAGACATCGCCCAGTCTTTAAAGTACTCCCAAATAAACTTATTCTATCTTGATTATTCAAATTTGTATATAATACTGAAGTGTGCCCAAAACCACCTAATTCAACTAAAATTCTAGCCTTATCCAAACCTTCCTTCCAATCAGTACATTCATATAAAGCAAGTGTCGGGCTCAATTTTTCATGTGCAAAAGGTTCGCTTTCATCTGTGCTAATAACTTCTCCAATCAATACTTTTGCTTCTTTTGGAACTTGTATTCCAGCCAATTCTGCAATTTTATATGCGCTTTGTCCTACAATATTAGAGTTCAAAGTTTTTGTTTCAAGATTAATAATAATTTTTGCAACTTTTTCTTTTTCTGTTTCGTTTAAAATATAAGCGCCTCTAAATTTAAATTCTTTTTTAACTTCGTCATATATATCTTTATGCACAATGACTGCTTGTTCGGAAGCACAAACTACACCGTTATCAAAGGTTTTACTCATCAAAATAGAACTTACAGCAGTTTTAATATCAGCAGTTTCGTCAATAATTACTGGAGTATTACCAGCACCGACTCCGATTGCAGGTTTTCCAGATGAATAAGCAGCTTTTACCATGCCAGGACCACCTGTTGCTAAAATCATATTAATAGATGGGTGTTTCATTAAATAATTTGATGCTTCTAAAGTTGGCTCGTCTAGCCAAGCAATAATATTTTCAGGTGCACCAGCTTTCACAGCAGCTTCCAAAACTATTTTAGCAGCTTTTACAGTAGATTTTTTTGCTCTCGGATGTGGGCTGAATATAATAGCGTTTCTAGTTTTTAATGCCAAAAGAGACTTAAAAATCGCTGTAGAAGTTGGATTAGTTGTAGGAATAATACCACAAATAACCCCTATCGGATCGGCAATTTTTTTTATTCCATATGCAGTATCTATTTCAATTTCTCCACAAGTTTTTGCATCTTTATATTGATTGTAAATATATTCGGAAGCAAAATGATTTTTTATAACTTTATCTTCTACTATGCCCATGCCAGTTTCTAAAACAGTATCTTTTGCGAGTTCAATTCTGTATGAATTTGCTGCTATAGCGGCAACTCTGAAAATTGCATCAACTTGTTCTTGAGAATAAGTAGCAAATTTTTTTTGAGCTAGTTTAACTTTCTCTATTAACGAATCT
>JAIRLV010000323.1 GCA_031259185.1 Elusimicrobiota bacterium
TAAAGTTTTTCAAGATGAATATTTATCGTATATGAAAAATTATGTTGGGAGACCTAGCATTCTTTATTATGCTTCTAGACTGACAAAATATTTAAATGTTCCAAAGATATATCTAAAAAGAGAAGACCTGAATCATACGGGCGCGCATAAAATCAATAATGCAATAGGTCAAGCCTTAATTGCCAAAAGACTTGGCAAAAAAAGATTGATTGCTGAGACTGGCGCAGGGCAACACGGCGTTGCAACCGCGACCGTAGCCACATTTTTTGGATTTGAATGCGATATATTTATGGGAGAAAAAGATATACAAAGACAAAAGTTGAATGTTTTTAGGATGCAATTGCTAGGAGCGAAAGTAATACCTGTCAATTCAGGTTCAAAGACCTTAAAAGATGCAACCAACTATGCTATAAGAAACTGGATAGAAACAGCCGAAACTACTCATTATATTATTGGTTCTGCAATAGGACCGCATCCATATCCTCTTATGGTAAGAGATTTTCAATCTATTATAGGAAAAGAAACAAAATCTCAAATATTAGAAATTGAGGGAAAACTACCAAATTGTATAATAGCTTGTGTAGGCGGCGGGAGTAATTCTATAGGGATGTTTTATCCTTTTATTAATGATGGGATCCGCTTGATTGGAGTAGAAGCAGGTGGAGAAGGCATAGAAACTGGAAAACATTGCGCTACTATTTGTAGCGGAAAACCGGGTGTCTTACATGGAACATTTACTTACTTGATGCAAGATGATTATGGACAAATATTAGAAACTTTTTCAATCTCTGCTGGACTTGATTATCCAGGAGTAGGACCAGAACATAGTTTTTATAACGATACAAAAAAAGTAGAATATAAGAGTGTTGATAATGATGAAGTATTGGAAGCTTTTCATCTGCTTTCAAAATTAGAAGGAATACTGCCAGCTTTAGAATCAGCGCACGCATTAGCTTATTTATTCAAAAATTATAAAGAATTTGATAAAGACGATATAGTCGTAATTTGTTTGTCTGGTAGAGGCGATAAGGATGTTCCGCAAATTGCAGAATTATATGATAAATCAAAAATTTAATAAAATTTAATTCTATTTAAAAAAATATATCCAAAATAAAATCAATAAAAAAGAATATTCATGATGTTTGTTTCATTTTTTTTGAAAACTAATATTTTTGAAAATTTATGAATCATATATAAATAAATTGTATGAATTTTTGTATTTGTAAAAAAAATATAAATATGTTATTATACTTAAATTATAATTAAAAAATATTTAAAAGTTGTGTTTATTAAAATATAAAGGATTATATAATGACCTATGATAATACTAAACAAATAGATATTGATATTATAAAAGTTATTGTACATAAAACTAAATCTTGTGTTTTTGCAGAAATGCCAAGACAACAAACAATAAATATTAAAAAAGGCGATAAAGTTTTGCTTCAAATAGAAAATATTTTGGAAGTTGGGGTAATTGAAGATTTTTTAAAAATGGAACATATAAAGCTTGATAAAGATGAGAAAATCTTCAAATTTATTAGAAAATGTTCGGAAAATGATTTATCTATTTTAAAAGAAAATGATTATAGAACTTTAGAACTCATAAAAAGGTGCCAAAGAATTATATATAAACATAAATTAGAAATGAAGTTGACTACAATAGAACAGACCATTAGGAGAGATAAACTATATATTTATTATACTGCTGAAAACAGAGTAGACTTTAGAGAATTATTAAAAGATCTTAGCCAAGTTTTTAAAGCAAAAATCCAGATGGTTCAAATTGGTGTCAGAGATGAAATAAAAGTGAAAGGGAATTTAGGACAATGTGGCAGGGTTGTTTGTTGTAAAAAATTTCTAAAAGATTTTAAGCCAGTATTTATAGATATGGCTAAAGAGCAAGGATTATCTTTAAATCCTACGAAGATTTCTGGCGCTTGCGGTAGACTTATTTGTTGTCTAGGCTTCGAGAGTGAATTTTATAAAAATTTATTGCATAAAATGCCGTATTTAGGGGATGAAGTGGCGACTAATAATGGAGTAGGAAAAGTAAAATCACGGAATGTTTTGAAAGAAGAAGTAGAAGTTTTGTTTGAAGATGGGACAATAGGCTTTTATAAGATAGACAATTTGACGATTAAGACAAAAAATGAAGAAAAATCAACATATAAAATGGACAAAGATGAAGAGCTTAATAATAAAAATTGTTCATGCCCTAATTCTTCTTGTAATGGCTGCAATGATATAAAAAAATATTATAATTTGGATGAATAATTATGAAAAATAATAGTCTCAATATAATTCCTTTATTATTACCAGAAATTAAAGATTTAATTAGAATGAAAAAATTTTGGGAATTAAGGGAACTTTTGACAAAAATACATTATATGGACATTGCTGAAAAATTTGAGGAATTTGATGATAATGAAAAAATTATAATTTTTAGACTTTTGAATGAATATACGGCTATTGAAGTTTTTGAAAGTTTGGCATTTGGAGAACAAAACTTTTTATTGAAAAATTTAAAAAATATAGAAATTTCCGATCTTTTAAACGATATGTCATCAGATGAGAGAGTAGATCTTTTTCAAGAATTATCACAAGAAGATATGAATAAACTTTTTTCATTGATGAAAAAAGAAGAGGTTGAGGATGTCAAAACTTTACTGAAATATCCTGATGGAACCGCTGGAAGTTTGATGACAACAGATTTTGTTAAAATGTCTCCTAATATAACTACAAGAGAAGCTCTTTTCCAATTGCAAGAAGATTTAAAAGCTGGTGATTCAGAACATATTTATTCTAGTTATATTTGTGATGAAAATTCCATTTTATTAGGCGCGGTTGATTTACAACAACTTGTAAAAAATGGACATTCTACGATTTTAAAAGACATAATGACAGATACTAATAATATAAAAGTTAATGCTTTGGCAGAAGGAAAGATCGTGGCAGATATTTTTACTAAATATGGTATTTTAAGTATTCCTGTTGTTGATACTCAAAATAAAATGCTAGGTATGATAGTTTTTGACGATATCGTAGATTTAATAGAAGAAAATAATACAAAAGAAATATATGAACTTGGTAAAATGCATATACAGGATGGAGAAGAAATTAAATATTCTAATTCTAATAGTTTTGATCTTTTAAGAAGAAGACTTGGTTGGCTTTTATTTTTATTAATATTTGATTTTTTTACAGCTACAGTTTTAAAAAATTACGAAATTGCGCTTAGTAAAGTGGTCGCATTATCATTTTTCGTGCCTATGCTTTTGGATACTGGCGGAAATGCTGGCGCTCAAGTTTCCGTAAGTATCATTAGAGGGCTTGCATTAGGAGATGTAACACTAAAAAATTGTTGGAGTATTATAAAAAAGGAAGTTATCGCATCATTGTTGATGAGTCTTTTTGTTGGTATTGTCGCTTTTATAAGAGCATATTTATTGCAAAAAAGTTTTTCAATATCTTTTGTCGTAGGGTCAACAATGTCGCTTGTCGTTATTTTAGCTGTTTTGACTGGTATTGCATTGCCTATTTTGTCAAAAAAGATTGGATTAGATCCAGCTGTTTTGGCAGGACCAATTACTACAAGTATTGTTGATATCGCTGGATTATTAATATATTTTAACATTGCGATCCGACTTCTACCAGATTTAAAGGGAGTTTTTTAGTTGAAGGTTTTTGATATTATTAAAAATATTAAAAATAAAAATATTTTTAATAAATTTTTCATTATTTTTTTATTCATTTTTCTAAATTTCATTTTTTTTTCACAAGCAAATCAAAATACGGATCCAAATTCAAAAAATTTAGAAACAGATATAGAATTTAATAAAATGGAATATGAAACAGAAGAAATTATTCCAATAAATTTGGACAAACCTAAATATATCAGAGGAATTCATATAAGCGCTTGGGCTGCTGGTTCTTCAAAATTTATAGCAAGATACGAAAAGATAATACAAAATACAGAAATCAATACTATTGTCATCGCAGTAAAAGAAGCCAATGGAGAAGTCTATATCGATGGAGTAGCAAAAACAAAAAAAATAGGAGCTTACAAAAAAGCAATGCCAAAAATTAAAGAATATATAGATTATCTGCATACAAATCAGGTATTTGTTATTGCCAGAATAGTTCTTTTTAAAGATCCAATTTTGGCAAAAAAAGAACCTGATTTAGCAGTAAAAGATTCTAGCGGTAATATTTGGAAGGACTATAAAGGGTTATCTTGGGTAGATCCTTTTAATAAAAAAACATGGGAATACAATTTTGAAGTTGTAGACGCTTGTTTAGAGGCTGGGTTTGATGAAATTCAATTTGATTATATTCGTTATCCATCCGACGGAAACATTAAAGAGTGTAAATATACGGTAGAGTTTTCTTCTACAAATGCAGTTAATAATTTGATAGAATTTTTAAAAGAGACAGATAAAAGGTATGGACATAAAACAAGAATTAGCATAGATATTTTTGGCTTAGTAATTTCTAGTAATGATGGTTTAGGTATAGGACAAGTTATTGAAAAATTTGAACCGTATGTTGATGCAATTTCTCCAATGATGTATCCATCACATTATGCAAAAGGTTCATATGGCTTGAAAGAACCAAACAAATCTCCATATAAAACTATTTATTATGGAATGATTAGCGGTAAAAAAAAGTTAAAAGAGAATAGTTATAAGTATATTCCATATTTACAAGACTTTAATATGGGATATAAATATGGGATTTATGAAATTCGCGAGCAAATTCAGGGTTTATACGATAATGATATTGGCGAGTGGATTCTTTGGGACCCAAAATCACTTTACACAACTGATGCGCTTTTGCCAAAAAGTGAAAGTGATAAATACAGAAATATGAGAAAAGAAAGAGAAATTAGAGAAATGAAAGAATTAGAAGAAATAACATAAAATAAAAAATTTAAGAAATAAATATTTATTTTCTTTCTTTCTTTCTTTTGTCTGCCTTTAGTGAAATACCAGTTGAATATTTTTTAGTTTTTTTCTTTTACAAAGAAAGAAATATATGTTCTTTCTTTTTGTCAAAAGCAAAAAAGAAAGAACGAAAGAAAAAGCTAGGGTGTGTTGACACAATTTAAATAAATGATGCTAAAACAAAAATAAACAAATCCAATATAGCTAACATCCAATTTATCATATCTAGTACATATTCTACGAAACTCCTTAATT
>JAIRLV010000022.1 GCA_031259185.1 Elusimicrobiota bacterium
AAAATAATATTTATTTTTCAAATGGTTCAAGATTAACAAATAATGCATTAGCAGATAATAGAGTAGCAAAAATAAGAATATTAAGAGATGGAACTTTTATATTACAAAATAATAAAGATGGAACTATTGGAATAACAGACGGGACAAAAGAAGATACATATTCAGGCGGAATTGAAGCAAATAATGTTCTTAGAATAGACTCACAGTATCAAGATCCTTATAATGCATCAACAACTGTTGATAGAAATAAACTTATTACAGTTTATGGAAGTATGTATCCTAACGCTAATGCTAACGTTGGAACATCAACTAATACTATTGCTGTTGATTATAACAAAACAGTTAATGGAAATGATATTGGTAAATCAATATCTGAACATAGATTTAGAAATGCTTTTATTAGAAATATTTATGGTGAAATAATTCAACTTGATATAAATCATTATGAAGAACAAACTACAGGTCCAAGAGTGTCTTTAGATTTGAATAATTCTAATATAAATAATATAAATTCTTTATATATTAAAAATAACGTAAATAATACTAATGTTAGTACTAAAGCAAATATTAATACAATAAATTGGCATAATAGTGGAACAACCGTTGATACATTGGTATCAGGCGATGGAACACTTTCATTTATATCAAGAAGACCGCTTAGTGGTTTATTGAGTGACTCTAATGTAAGTTCAAAAATAGTAAGTACGGATAATAATACAAAAAGATTAGTAAAAATTGATGCTAATGGCAGCCTTTATGTTAAAAAGGATATTGTTGCATATGGTAATTTAACCATTGGAAAATCAAGTCAGAATACTGAAAGTGATACGGTAGGCGGATCAAATGTTAATACGACTACTATATTTGGAAATTTTATTGTATATCCAACAAAACAAGATACAAATGATTATTTTAAAATAAATGCTAATAATGGACTTATGGAATTAAGAAATTATGGCTCTGATGATTATATTTCAAGTATAATTGTTGGTGTTGCTTCAGATGGCATATCTTTAAAAACTACTAAGACACCTACAATTTATTCTTCTTTAGATTTAAAATATAGCGGGTTTGAATTAAGAAGTGGAAAAACTATTAATAATACTCCTCAAATATGTATAAAAAGTGAAGATGTTGGAAACGATAATCATAACTTAAGTATAAAATCTTATACAGGTTCAAATGATGATCGTTATGTAGCATTTAATGATACAAGTGTCATTTTATGTTCTCGTAAATCTTCAACTGTAAGTTCTTATATTAGTTTAATTAATGATGGAACTATTAGTATAAATTGTTCTAATGGCTTGTCGTTGGGAAAAGATATTACAATTACCAATTCTTTAACTGTTAAAGGTACTACTACTCTTACGTTAGACGCTACTTTGTTAAGTAAACTATCTGTGGCAAGTAGCACTACTCTTCAAGGTCAAGTAAAAATAACATATGCGGAATCAGATTCATCAACTGCCACGAAAGCTGCTAGCGCTGCCGCTTTAATAGTTGGGTCAACAAGTGGTTCTGGTTCTATATATGCACATGGCAAGGTATATTCTGCAGTATGGAATGATATAGTAGATTTTATAGAAATAGATGAAGACACTATAGTAGAGTATGGGAAAGTATATGTTTTAAATAATAATACATATAGAATTTGTAAAAAAAGAGGCGAAAAGGGAATTATTGGCATATCAAGTGATACATATGGATTAAGCACTGGTTCAAGAGAAGGAATTAAACAGATGCCAATTGCGGTTGCTGGATTTGTTCTTGCTTATGTTAATAAAATTTATGAGAGTGGCACAGAACTTATTGCATGTAAAAATGGTATTTTAAAAAAGGCAAATATAGTAGAAAGATTATTTAATCGTGCTGCTATTGTTGGTACTTTTTATAAACCAGAAAAACAAGAAAAATGGAATAATATAGAAGTAGATGGTCGTCATTGGGTTAAAGTTAAGTAAAGATAAGGTAATGGAGTTAATGAATGAGAGAAGATACTAAAAAAATATGTGAAAAATGTGGAAAAAAAATATTTTCATATGGTGAATTGACCACTGAAGAAATAGTTGATTTTGAAAATTATACTATATCTTATAATATTGCAACTGAAGCTTTAGATCCAAAAAAAATGTTATCATTAGACGATATGAATGTAAATGGCAATGATGTTAATATTGTTTTACAAAATTATTTTACTTCAGTTCTTAAGACAAAAGTTGAATCAAAAATTACGTTAGATAATGTTTTTAAAGGAATTTTGTCTAGACATTCAGCTCCATTAACCTCATATATTAGTCAAGATGAAAAAACCTTTAAATATTATATATATAATTGCGAGGATTAATGTGTGAAAATAACATATATAAATAAATATAAAACTGTTGTTGTTCAAGATTATAATGATTTAAGGCAAAGTCTAATTGATAATATCAAAAATAGATTTTCTATAATAGAAAATACTAATAGTGAAAAAGTAACTAATACATTATTTAAAACTAATATTGAAACATTAATAAATTTTGTATTAAATCAAAATAGAATTTATTATACAATTAATCCATTTACAATATCACTTGAACGATATGATATTGTTCTTGAAGAACTTTATAATCAATTGGTTCAAATTAATAATGATATTATTGATGGTTTAAATTGTAATAATTGTTTAAATATATGTTATTTTTCTTGTAATGTTACGTGTCATAATTCTTGTAATTCTACTTGTGCTTCTAGTTGTTATACTGGTTGCCAAGGGCAAAATCATGTTGGAAGTACTAATAGTTGTAATGCTAATTGTAATGATGCTTGTCATGGAGATTGTTCTTCTTCTTGTATAAGTTCACGGTGTAGCACTTATTGTGTAAATGGATGTTATAATTTATGTGATGGAGTTAGTTCCTGTTCATCTGGAAATGGAGCATGTAACGCTAATTGTAATAGACATGTTACGTCTGGAGCATTAGGAATTACAAATTATGCTAATGGGAATTGGAGTACTTAGTAGATAAAATGATGATTAAAATGTTTAAAATGGAGATAAAATAAAATGCCTTTTACTGCTGGAATTGTTGCTTGGGGGGTTGCTGCTGGTGGAACTATTACAACTGGAGTAACTTGTGTTTTTGGTGTTTCTTGTAAATTAAATAATGACTGTGGTGGCGGTTGCGAAGGTTGTTCTGCTTGTACTGGCAGTTGTTCTGGTTCTTGCCTTAATTCAAATTGTCATAGTGGATGCTCTGGTGGTTGCAATAATATTTGTTATGGTTCTTGTAGCGGAGATTGTTATACTGGTTGCCAAAGTCATTGTAATACTTCAAATTGCAGTGGAACATGTTATAATAGTAGTTGTGCAAATGGTTGCAAAACAGGAACACAATGTACTAATGGTTGTTATTCAAATTGTCAGTATAATACTTGCAATAGCGGTTGTTCTACTACATGTCAAGTAACTTGCATAATATCAAATTGTTCATTTGGATGTAATAATGTTTGTTATAATTCTTGTCAAACATCATGTTTAGGACGTGCAAATGATTTTTCTACAACAAGAAGTATTTATGGAAATGATCCTACGCATACATCAAAAACAATTGCTGATAATTATCCAGTTTGGCATAATCCATAAAATAGGAAATTAAATTGATAGAAGGAAGATTAATTTTTCAAGGCGTTAATATTACTATTAATACGACAGAACAATGCAATTTAAGATGTAAATATTGTTATGAAGTAAATAAAAAAGAAAGACATATTGAATTTCAGACAATAAAAAAATTTATTAATTGGTATATTAATGATAAAGAGCCAGTTGGTAATATAGATGAAGAAAGAAAAAGACTTTTAGATGGCCTTGTTATAGATTTTATTGGCGGAGATAGTTTAGCAAATTCAGAAATAATTGATAAAACTTTAACATATTTACAATTTTCTTTAAATTATAATAATCATATGGCTAAAAAGCATTGGCGGTCTTCAATTTCTACTAATGGAACATATTTTTGTAATAAAAAAGTAAGAAAAATAATTAAAAAATGGAAAAATGTTTTATCACTTGGTGTTTCTATAGATGGTTGCCCAGAATTACATGATTTAAATAGAGTTTTCCCGAATGGTTCTGGAAGTATGAAAAGCATAATTGAATGGTGGCCTTATATTCAAAAAGAATTTCCAGAAACTGCAGTATCAACAAAATCGACTTTATCAAAAAATTCTATACCATATTTATATGAAAGTTTGGTTTTTATGTATGAGGTATTAAATATTACTTATATAAATCAAAATTTTATTATGGAAGAAAATGGTTGTAATGATAACGATTATAAATTATTTGATCAACAAATGGAAAAATGTTGTCAATATATATTAGAACATAAAAACGAAATATATTGGTCAATGCTTGATTATCAGTCTGTTGCCCTTACTCATGGTAATGATGATAAAAATTTTAAAACTCTTGGAAAATGTGGGTCTGGTATGATGCCAGCATTGTCTATAGAAGGAGATATATATCCTTGTTTTCGTTGGTTGCCAATATCTCAAAAAGACAATAATGAAAAAGTAATGTGTCTTGGTAATATAAATGATAATAATGGTTTAAACAAAAATATTTTTGAAATTGTAAGAACTGGTGGAATAAGATGTAACTGTACAAAGGAAAAAAAATGTTTAACGTGTGATGTAGAAAGTTCATGTCCATATTGT
>JAIRLV010000043.1 GCA_031259185.1 Elusimicrobiota bacterium
CATCCCTAAACCTAGAACACTAGAACAAATAAAAATTTCAAATGATGGCTGGTATGACTTTGAAAACGCAATCATTACAACAATCCCTTATATTACTCATACAGACAAATTAGCGAGAATAAATATTACAATTAGCCAAAACTTACTTAATAAGATAGATGTCATTACAAAAAATAGAAGTGCATTTTTAGCAAGTCTAGCATCACAATATCTAGAAAAAAATAATCACAAATATTCATAAACACCGGCCTATTCTAAATCTAGAAAAAAAATCACAAATATTCATAAACGATAACTTATTCTAATACCCGCAAGCATAATATCTATGTCCGCTACTAGTTCCACCCCAATATTAAGTGAAACCTGTAGTTGTTATACTATATCCACATTCTCTATGTATATAATTATTAGTATCATTAGTACCATGAAAAATAGAAACAAAAACAGTTGAAGCATTTGAAAAAGAAGTAAGAAAATTCACTGTTGAAACTCCTGAACTACCTGAAAATTCTCCTTTTTGCTCTATAAATCCAGATTTCCACTTTCTATACCAATTAGTGCCATTTCTATAATTAGTAGTCACATAATCAAAACCGCCATCCTTGACTATGTTTCCGTCCATATCCATGCCAAAGTAATGTGAACTATCGCCATTACTTGTATTAAAACATATATTCCAATTTGCTTTATTAGCATTCTCGTAACCTTGCAGCCTTCCAATTTCTCTGCCTTCTCGGTTGTATATTGTCATACCATTTTGCCGTAATTCACCAGTCGCAACATCTGCTTTTGGTCTTACTCGTATAGCATAGTCATTATTATCTAAATCTTGAACCTCAACGTTACCTTTAAAAATTGTAGCAGGTTTTCCAGTAATATCGCTGTCGTAAAAAGCAGCCACTAGCTTGTCATTAGAATAAATATCTAATTCGCCGCCAATAGCTAATAATTTAGCATCCATAAGTTTTAGAAATATATTTGCAAGACTTCCGCTTTCATAGCCAATACTACCCATTTCTGCATTTTGGAGGAAAAATTTTAGCAATGTTCGTGACAACGCCTCGCTTTGCAGGATAATTTGATTTTTGAAAGTGTTTTGACCGGTGAAAGTATTATTTTTAGAAAGCAATCCTATATTTATTAATTCTACCCAATCAGTTCCAATCACTTCTGGATTATTGATAAAATTTGAAGTATTATTTGCTTTTGTTGATTTGAGAAATTGAAAATTATTATCGCTTTTTACATTCAATAATATTGCATTTAACGGATATCCGCCTATTTTATCGCTTACTTGTTGCGAGAAAGTAAATTTTCCGCCATTTTGCAGATATACATACATTAAAGATAAAATATTATAAAATCCATTAAAATCGTTTCTTTCAGGCGCAATTCCGCCTTCTTGTCTTGGTTTTTGAGTTATTGCTGGAAAACCCTCTGCAATACTTGCTAATCCAGACTCAGTTGCATCATCAGGTATATTATTTTTATCTCCTTTGTTTGCTACCGGTTCTGGCAATGCTCTCGGCGTTATCAATTCATTTGACATATTTTTTACTCCTATATATATATTATTATTTTTTTGAGGCTTTATCTCATTTAATTAATTAGACTTTATACAAAAATGTTCCTTGATTAAAAGGTTGCATTTCACTATCATTAAACCCAAATGTTTCTTCATCATTGAGTACTATTAGTTCCAACTTTACACCTGCTGGTTTTGGTAAAAATTTAGGGTTATATAATACTACTAATTCTTCACTTGTAGGGAAAAAACTTAAAACATATTTAATTTCCATATTGTTCAAATCTATCACATAATTATCCCCTAAATGAGAAAACATAAAATCTAGATAATCATTTATACTTTCTAATGTTTTTGGCATATTGTATATTATAACAACAGACTTCAAAAGTAGTCTATATTGATTATCATTATAATTTATTATATTGCCTTCGCTGTCTTGATATGTTGGGCGTTCAATATCTAATATCTTTCCCCAAACACTCAATCCAAAACTAGAAGCTGTTTGCAGGTTAAATACATTATCAAACCAATCTTGGAGAAATTTTTTAACATTTATATCATAAAAATTTTGTTGTTTTTGAAAAATTGCTTTTAGTTTTTTTGCATTATCATACTGCCATAATATTGACAAAAATAAATTTAAATTATAGTCTAAGTTATAAATTTTCAATTATATTCACCTCAATGTTTTCTTCAACAATAACAGGGATTTGTCCTACAGAAAAAGATAAACTAGAATGAGAAAAGTTTATTCCATCTTGAGAGATTTGACAATCTGTTATAATAATTTCTGGCAATACGCTCGCAACTGCTCCAGAAATTTCAAAAGGCGAACATACTGAACCCAATTTAAATCCTTCCATTCTATCTATTTTACCTTCTGCATAATCTAAAATAATGTCTTTAATTGCATTTTCTAAATCATCGCCTGAATATTGACTTTTTTTAGCTGTTATTTTTAAAAATATAGCAATTTCTAATGGTCTATTAAATTTTATAGTATAATTTTCTGTAAAGCTACCGATAACAATTGGTAATATAACTTCTATTTCCTGTCCTGGTATTTCTGTATAATTAGAACCGATAGACTTTGATTTATAGATTGCTTTTGCTATATTTTCATCATCTCCGCCGTAACAAATTATCAAGACACTATGTGGCAATAATGTATAATCCTGATATTCTACAGGTTCATCTTCTACATTTTCATATACAAATGCACTTTTGGCATCTTCAACTTCCATTATGGCTGAATATATATCTTCTACAGCGCTATTTCCATGATATAAATTTTTCACTCGTTCTATTCTCAAATCATTATCACTTTGACTTTCAGAGCCTAAAACTCCATTGTTAGCATTATCAATTGCTTCCCAGCCAGCTACTTGATCTATAATTTTTGTTAGTGAATGGGCTTGACATGGAATATTAGATTTTTCTTTTGATAAAAAGTAAGCGTCTATTGTCCCAGTTGCTGGAATAGTTGTAGTTTTTTCAAGTTCAAATATATTGCCTTCTGTTGTTTGCGCTTGAGTTCCATTTTGTAATACTGTTCCAGCTTGACCTAAAATTGTTGCTAATACTCTCGTAGAAATAGCTGGTTTTCTTATAGTTTTGAATAATGAACATATTGCATCTAAATATTGACCTGTCGCGAAATTTGGATTAAATTGATTTGTTATTAATGCCAATAACTCTAATATATTCCGTCTTTCTAATGTTAACATCTCTACTAACCTACCTTGCACTGTTTCTGCACTCAAATCTATATCTTCTCCAAAAATTTCTTTTATTTCTTGTTCTATATCTTCTTGGACTTGGCTTGTATCTGGAACGATTAACCCTGTTGAATTTACATAATTCATATAATTTTTATCCATTTATTTCTATATCTCCATATATTGTTTGAATATAAATTTTATATCTGAAAATATTATCTTTGATTTCATATATATAATTTGTAATAGCAATTACTCCGTCAATATTTTTGATTGTATTGCGTAAATAACTCTCAAATAAATCTAAATCGGGTATTCCCAAAAATAAACTGTCAAAATAAGGAATTCCTTTAGTAGTATCTAATTCTATTTCTCCCAAAAGCGTAAGAATTGAGTTTTTAATAATTTGCGATAGAGCTTGTTTATCTTCACCAATAGCAATAGACTTTTTTGAATTTAAATATATATCATTATTTGCATCAGTGAGTATGCTCCACATAATTTTCTAGCCTCCAAAATTTTTTTTAGATAAAATACTATTTTGAAGTGTAGAAATACTTTGAATAGGGGCTCCTGTTGGATTTCCAGCATTTCCATTTGTATGAGTATGACTTGCCAAAGCGCTTAATATAGTATTTATTGCGCTTAAAAAAGTATTTCCTAATACAACTGCCTCGCTTTCTCCATTTAATAACAATTTATCCGCTGTTTTTATAGTAATTTTTTCTTGAGAAATAGAAATTTTTGTAGTTTTTTCTAAATTCTGTATTACTAAATTAGAACTATCTACTTCATCAAGACACAATAGTTTTATTTTGTCCGGAAAAAACACTGCATCGCTATATTTATGAAATCTTAAAGTATTCGGTTCAGATTGCTTTAAGTCGTCTAAAAATAAACTTATATCTCTATCATTCACAATTACCCAGCCTGTATCATCTTTTTTGAGTGGGAAATTAATAAAAAAGCCTCCGCCACCATAACTATAAACTGGGACTTCTATTATAGACCGTGTTTTTCTATCGCCATTTTCTAATAACATATCAATTGCTATTTTGATCTTTGCAAGATTATTTTCTCTATTATATTCTACAACTAACCCCGGCAAGCACATGCCTATATCTCTCATCAGTTTTTTGCCAAACAAATCTAAAATTCCGTATAAATCTTTATTTATATTATCTTTTTTCATGTTTTAAACCTATGACAATAAAGAGTTGTATACCACTCATTACCTCTTAAATGCCCGTTATGCTCTAAATAATACGAATAATATGTACCATTTGCGCTCGGGATCATCATGCTTTCTAATAATAGCTCATTACCCAATTTAAAATTATTATTCAAAAAAGTTTTGACTATTATTTTTTGCGGACCTATTTCTGGCATTCCGATCATACCTGTATCTTTTGAAACTTTCATGACATTTTTAGTTTTTAATTTTTTATCTTTATCATCTATTATTAGTTTCCCAAATTCCTCGTAACCTACTATTTTCTCATCAATAGCATTCAACTCATTTAGAATATTAGTTTTACCTCCATCATAATTAAATGCTTTAATAGTTTTGTTAGTCTCAATTCTAAAATCTAACTTTAAATTTAATATGTTAGCAATTTTCAAGCCTAAATCTTGAATCGTTATATTTTCATATGCGACATTGATTGTACTTTGATTATCATAAAAACTTACTATCGCCTTACATCTCAACCAAATATCAGGCGGTGAAGTCGGTAATGCTTCAATTATATCTCCGTCAAATAAAAAATTTACTCCCGTTTCTTCATATCCAGCATATAAAATTATTCTTTTTCTTTTTGATTTTTCACCTGCATAGCCCATATATGAAGTCAAATATTCCATATCTTGCCTTGCCAAATTACAAATATCTATATATGCCTCTGCTGTTTGTTGCCCTCTATATCTCCTAACGCTAAATTTTATATCTATTTCTTCTAACCTTTTACCATCTTTAATAATTTCTGCTTCTTTTTTAATAATCTGATTTAAGTTTAATAATATTGGCTCTGGTTCTCTTTTTTCTACAACAAATTCTACATATGCTTTTCTAGTTAACATTTTCTTGTAATTCCTGTAATTCCTCATCACTCAAATAATATAATCTATGTTTTTCACCAAATTTTGTCCAAAACGGATATTCACTATCTTGGCAATCAAATATAAAGTTTCCACCTTTTGTTAAGTATTTATAATTGATTAATAATATAAAAGGCACACACTTTTGACTTGTCAATATTATTTCATTGTCTCTTGTTATGCTTATTATTGTCATATCTTTGATTGTTTGAATAGTCAATATATATTCTACATTATCTAACATTACGTTTATTTCTTGATTTGGTAAAACTTCTAATAGTATTTCATACATATTTTTGCAACCTTTTTACAAATTTCACTCCTGTCTTTAACATACTTGTAGATTTAGCCTCAACTTTTTTCTCTACAGTGCTTGAATTTTCTTTATTTTTG
>JAIRLV010000109.1 GCA_031259185.1 Elusimicrobiota bacterium
TTGCTATCTTGCAATAAAAAGTCTCTAATTGCTGGAACTCTATATAAAAGTTGTAGACTAGCATTCATAAAACAGGTATTACCAGCATTAACTATGCCTCCATTTCCGGTAATTTCAAAAGTTTTAGTCGCCATCGATGATGGCAATTTATTATTATTATTTCTTTGAATATATGAAGGAAAATCTAATAATGAACGAGAATAGAAACGAGAATAGGAACTAAAATAGGAACTATCCCTAAATGTAATAAAAGAATTTAATAAATTAGATTCTATTGAACTAAAAATTTTAGTTCTAGCTATTTCTACATTCGGATTATATTTAAGATCATTTTTCACCATTTTAAAAAAATTGTGAAAAAAAAGTTCCATTTGTACGGCTATTGTTAGTTCTGATACGGCTAAAAAAAGTCTCTTTTCAAATTTTATATACAATAACAATAAATATAAAAAAGTTTCATCTTTTATATATTTTTTTATTAATTCTTTAAAATATGTATTTTGTACCCACTTTTTTAGTATATCTATATTATTTATAATATGTATCATATTTGAATCATATAAAAAATACAAATTATTTAAATAATATGTAAATACTTCTAGATAATCTTTTGAATCTATTTTAATATCACGATTAGTCAACGTAAAATAAAAATTTTTTAAAAAAACCTCTGTCGTTATAATGTTATTTTGAAATAATAGGTTTAATGTTCCTGATAAAAAATTATTGATAGTATCAATAAAAGGATAAATATTTTCATTACTTATTTCTTGATTTATTCTTTCATAAAAGAAGTCTTTATCGCTTATAAAATTAATAAATTCTTCTTTTTTCAGAAATTTCAATATTTCTATAACTTTTTCTGACATTGTCGTTGGCGGTTTTTGTTGTTGTAATACAAAATTGTAAAAATTATTAATAAAAAGATCATAAGATTTAAAAGATGAAATGTCAGCACTTTGTAAAAAATCAATAAAATAGATATATAAACTTGGATTTATTAGCGAATTATTAATCATAGACGAGGTATTCGAATCGTTTAAAAAAAAATCCTCAAGATCAAATTTTAATTTACGTATTATATTTATCAATGTGGGAGATTTCCCAAATATACTATCCATAATTTTTATAAAAGAACTGGCATCTAAAATATATAAGGCAGATTCTTTATAATCATAATCTAAACATTTAAATATGTACCTGAAAAACTGAATAATAAAGAAATCAAGATTAAAAGAAGTTAAAAAAGAAGGATTAAAATAATTAATATGCTTTATAAATCCTATGAAACTGCCGATACTCCTTATATCTATTAATTGGTTGAAAATTGGTTTTAAAATCTTTGCGTTATTATAAAATATTAGATATAGCGGATTATCTGCATTTTCTAAATAGCTTATAATAACTTCCCACATAGTAGTGCCATCTTCAGCTTGTGGAATTTGTAATTGCTTATTTATTTTATAGAATGCGTAATTTTGTTTCATTATTATTGGTGGAGTTTCGTTAATATTGTTTTTTGTTATAGATGGAACCGTCGTAATTGAACTTATTGATGAGAAAAAAGGGATAGGAGTAAAAAGTTTTGAATGTTGCGTTAATAAATATAAAGAAATTTCTTCAAGTATAAATCTATAACTAGTTTTATTATAAGGGTTATTTTTTTTAAAAGATACAATAATAATAGCTCTTTTAAAAGGAATCTCATTATCGTTTGGATTCATATCCATATCCATATCATAAGCTGTTTTTAAAAGCCCTAAAAAATTAAAAACTTGCTCAAAAGACTCAATAGTTATATCTTGTAATGCAACAATAAAATCATTTTTATTATGATCTGATACTGTCTGCCTTTCATCATTAAAATTAAAATTACTTAAATCAAATTCGGCTTCATTTTGTTTAATAATATTTCTTAAAAGTAAATATGGCGTTGTTTTCTGCTCCTCATATGTAAGAATAAATCTAAAAAAATCAACAACTAAATCTTCTGCTTTTAATTCATTTTTCTTTAGTAGACTTTCATACGTTTCCATATTAAAATTGTTTATCCATTTTAAAAATAATATATACATATAGGGGTTACATATATAGTTTTCAATATTGTTTTTTTTAATTCCATTAAATAAATCTACTAATTTATATTTTAATCCAATTTTAATCCCAGTATAAAAATAATCAAGATCAACTAAAAGTTTAGAATCTATTGCCGTATAAAATTTTATTATATTAGTTAAAGAATTCTCCTCACCTTTCTTTTTAAGACTATTATTTATAATTATTTCAAAAAATTCTAATAACTCTTCTGGCTGTGTATTTTTATTAATTTTTTTATTATAACTTGTTTCAAATTTTTTTATATTGGCTTCACCTATTTTTTGTTTTATATATTCTATAAGCAAATCAATAAAAATACTAATTTTATACTCATTATCTTTAATAAAATCATATTCATTCCCCTCATTTATTTTTATAAAATCAATTAAAAATGGAATAATATACACATTTAAATATGGAATAATTTTTTCTTTAAAGGCTTTGGGATGTATATTAATAAATATATTCCACAAATTATCAGTTTCTGATTCTGCCCCATGTTTTAAAAAAAAATCGGTTAAAGCATTATATATATTTTCTGCATCTTTTTGTTTTTGGTTATTTTCTTTCTGCAATGAAGAATTTGACGATATAGAGGTAGATGGTAAAAGAGATGGGACTCTCAACAGTTCTGGCTCTCGATTTTCAATTAAAGGAATATTTAAACTATTTAAAATTATATTGAAAAACTCATCTATTTTTTTCGCTTCATTGATTGAATCATTATTTAATAATTTTTTTATTTCGTCAATATTTTGTGGTGCCGAATCCAAATAATTTAATACTAAAACAAAAATGCTTGCATCTGTTATATATTCGTCAATTTTTTTGTTAAAATAGCTATTATAGATCCAGCCTTTTTGTATAATTAATTTATACAGTTTCGTACTTTCCTTTGAATCTTTATTAATAATATATTCTTTTAATATTAATGAATATTTAGAATTTGAAGCTATACGTTTTAAAAAAGAAAAATTTTCCGAAGAAACAAAATTATTAAACGTTGAAAAAAAATCATCCATTGTTGTATCCATTGGCTTAACTATAATGGATTTTTTTGCCATTGCCATTTCTGACATAAGAATGTAAAGAAAGTAATTATTTTTTATATAGCTATAAAAAGAATATAGTGATTTGTTGTTTACATTAAAATCAACAATATTCCAAAATTTATCACTATCAAAATCGGAAATCATGGCTCTCAATTTACTATCTATGTCCTTATCAATATATTTTATTTTCTCCGACATTTTTGTAGGATATGTTTGTTTTGATGTGACAAATTTAGAAAAATCGCTAAAATATTTTTTTTCAGTACCTTTTGACAATAAAAAATCAACTAAATATAAAAAAGCAGTTGGATTAGTAATCTTTAGATATATATCCTTATAAAATTTTGTTATATAATTTAAAGAAGGTTCATTTTTTATAAATAAAACTTTTAAAATATCTGATATATTATTAATATCCACCTTAAATTTTGTGTATATTGTTTTATTTTTTTGCATAAGTTCTGTTATCGTTTTTAACAAATAAACTGGGTTAAGTTTTACAGACGCCGTCGAAACATTTTTGCTATCGATATCTAAAAAAAAATTAAAAATATAAATATAAAAATGTTCAAAAAATTTGTCTATAGTTTCCAACTTACTTTTACTTTTTACTATTTTTTCTTGTTCTCTGAAAAATTGCAACAAAAATCCCAAAGTAAGAATATTAACGAGGCTATTAAATAAGGTCCTTAAATATTCTAGGTTATTAGCTAATTTTAAAAGTTCATTCCATATAAGATTGTTTTCATTTGAGAAAAATGTATTAACTATATCGAACATAGTTTTACCTGATGATTCTAAAATTTCTACTATATCGTTAAAATTTGACACTGAGTTAGAATTGCTGGATGATGAATAATCACTAGCACTTAATTTATTCATATGTGGGGTTGAAGGCTGTAATATGTCTTCTGTTTTAGGAATTTCTTGATTTAAAAAGCCTGTATAATTTTTTTCCATTAGAAAAAACAAAAACTTATAAATATCTAAATTAGGATTAACTGTAGTAGCAGATATTTTAGTTTTATTATAAAAAACTAATTTCGATTCTGGTTGTGTTTTTATTTTTTGTTCTTTATTGTTAACAGTGTCAAATTGTGCTAAATGGATTTGATTAATACTCAATCCCGCATTTTCAATTTTAAAAAAATATTGCTCTAAATTTTCTAAATTTATCTTTTTCCTTTCTATAGTAATTGCTTCACTAGAAGCGCTAATAGGTAATGTTTTGGTATATGAATTCAAGGCTCTTGATGTATCAAGAGTTACTCCTAAAAATTCCTGTTCTTGAGGAGTTAATTTACTTTTGATATATGACATTGCAGTTATAAAATCGTCTACACCTATAAAACCTTCTAATAACATTTTATCATAAGGATCTTCTGGAAATGCTTTGTAATTTACTTTAAAATTATTTTCAAAATTTACTTTTATATTTTTTTTAGCAGCTTCTTTCACAAAACCTACATATCCACCTAAATTTTCATTGACTAAATGGACTGTAACATTTTTACTGCCAATCATTTCTGCTATTTCTAACTGTAATTGAAAAAATTTACCCATTGTCTCATTAAAACCTGGATATGCTATAGTCATTATTAACTCTTTTGTCATTGGATCTATTGCAGGCATAGTTATCCCATATAAATGGACACTCAATTCTAAATTTTTTAGTTGACATATTGCTTTTATTTCATCTGCTTTTTCTCGAAACATAGATTTTATTGATTCCATTATTTCTATAGTCTGTTCGGGATTTATTTGTTGTACCCAAAAACGAGTTTTTATATCTTTTAATCCAAATCTTTCTAGTTTGTTTTGCGGTGGCAGTATCTCACATAATGATATCTCATATCCTCGAAGACCCTTTTCATGTGATACATCTAGTGCCTTTATTAATTTTTCTATTGTTTTAGGCTCCTCATGGCTATCAGGATCAAAATACGTAATATTTGTAAAATTGCTTAATGCCTGCGATATTTTTTTTATCTTTTCATTTTCAATAATTTTTTTTACTTCTTGTTCATCTTTATTCAGCAAAATCAAAATAAGTTGGTTATCATCCTGATTCTTTACAATTTCATTAATATCTATATCATTATTATTTAACAACAAATTTAAATTTCTTATTATATACGCATTGTCTGGATCAGCTTGTAGAGCTTGTTCATGTGTCATCGGTTTATTCCCATTCCTCTCATTCCCATACATCTCTAATAATTCGTGCTTTATTATTGCTTCCCGTATTTCTTGTGGTATACCTTCCCATATTTCTTTCATCGCCGGCGTTAGATATATATTGCCTTCATTATCGTGCAACACATCATATTTATATTCTTTAAAATACTCTTGATTCACTGAATTATTTTCATCTAATACTTGCATATACTTTACATTTCCAATTTTGTAGCTATATTTATAAATATCATTTTCTGCTAATTTCTGCGCTTTTTGTATACTAAAATTCGAACCTAATTGACCTGCTCCACTTAGTGCATAGCTCATAACTCTTATAGTATTTCCAGAATTGATTACAGAAACATTAGAAGCAAGCAATAATTGTAACAAAAAGACAACATTAACGATAACATTTCTTATATTTTTTATATTTCTTATATCTAAAGCATTTTTGGGCGCTATA
>JAIRLV010000169.1 GCA_031259185.1 Elusimicrobiota bacterium
TTTGGGATATACCATGTAAATTTATGTAAATGCCACTTCGCCTGATTCTAAAAATTCTCTTATTCCATATAATATGTTCCTCTTATTTGCGAACAATTTAATTTGATTTATTCTATTCTATTCTATTCTATTCTATAGTGCTTAAGCTCATAGACATAAACTATATTAGATGAGTGTTTGTTAGCTAGTGTTGTTCTTACTGTTGCATGCACCTGCTATAGAATTAAGATACTTCATCAATTCTAATTACTTATTTTTTGTTAATTTACAATGTTTTTTTATATTTATATAACATAGCTTGCTTTTATACTAACATGTTTATTGTTAGGTGCCAGCAAAAAAATTGTTCATTATTAAAAATTATTTAACTACAATTTTTTTCTCGGACTGCGTTCCAGTATTATCTTTATTATAAATATATATTTGATATTCGCCTTGTTTCAAATTTTTTGTTTGTTCTGCAGATAATATGAATCTAAACTGTCTAGAATTATTACAGTTTGTTTGAAAAAGTTGCAAACCAGACCACATAACCAGAACTCCTATTTTGCCTTCTTGAAAATTATATCCTTTTACTGTAATATTTGCAGATTCACCGGGAGTAATTTTTCCGTCATTAGTATGAACGACAATATCGTCAATAAAAGATTGCCTGACAAATTTTAGAATCTGCTTTCCTTCAAAAATCATTTCATCTCCATTTTGGTCATAACTAATTATGGTCATATCTACAGGCTTTGAAATGTCAATGTATCTATCTGTACTTATTTTACAATTAATACTTAAAGCATTTAAAAATTTAACCTCCTCTATATGTATGCTTGGATTGGAAAACTGAATTTCCGAATATAAATATTCGTTTAAACTATTTTGCGGCATTGGCTGCGCCGTTATAATATTTAAAGTAAGATTTCTAATGCCTTGTCTTATGATGTTGGGATTACAACTAAGAATTTTATATTTTTTTGCTGCAAAAACAATAGATTGATTTAATAAAAATGTTAAGCATATCAATAACAAAAATAATTTATTTTTTATCATACCTTATTTACCTTCCTTTTTTTAAACTTTTGATATATATAAAATAATAGTTAATTTTATTATGTTTTGCAAATATTTTTCAAAATAATTTATTTTTTATTTAATATTTGGCAATAATAATTGAGATTATTTTTATCAATAAATCTCTAATATTAAATTTTGTCAAAAAAATTTATAAAAATTGCTTTTTGACACTTTTTAATATACAATTGAGTTAAATTTAATAAAATATATTTTCGGAGGCTCTTTATGAAAACATTTTTAAGTTCAATCTTATCAATTTGTTTTTTATTAGTAAATATGGGATTCGCTGGCGGATATGATGAGCCTAAAAGTAGACGTTTAAAAAAAGAAATAAATAGAAATATGGAAAAATCCGATTTAGCGTCAAAAGAAAACATAAATGAAAATAAAATGAAATTTTGCCAGCAATATTTAGCAGAATTGAACGAATATTTAGACTTGCATAGAGAACAAAAAGAAAAAATAGAATTAATTATAACTCAAAACATAGAAAAATTTAATACAAAAAAAGAAGAATTTAGAGCACTAATATCTGACGTTATGAATAAAAATAATGAAGCAATAAGCAAAATTTTGAATAGAGAACAAAGAATAAAATTTGAAAATATTAATAAAGAAAAAACCGAAAAAATGAAAAGATATAAATTTGAAAATACAAAAAAAACTTATAAAAAATGGGATTTTTATAATAAACCAGAATATAAACATGAAAAATTTTTAGAAAAATTAAAAAAAGATTTGGGATTGACAAATGAACAAATAGAAAATATTGAGACTATTTTAAAAGCAAATTGGGAAGAAATAAAAGCTAGAAAAGATAACTTTTTTAAGGAAATTGAGGAATTAAAAAATGAAAAAGAGGATTCAATAAAATTGGTTTTAAATAAAAAGCAAAATAAAAAATTTACAAAAAATTTGCAAAAAACAGAAAAAGAATTAATAAAAAATGAAAGAGAAAAAGAAAAGTATAACGAAATGTTAGAAAATAGGCAAAAAGAATATATAGCTGAATTAAAAGAGGAGTTAAGTTTGACAGAAAAACAAATTGAATTGGTGAAAGAAATTTTAAAAGATGAACATGAAAGTAAAAAAATTTTGAAAGAAAATTTTAAAAAAGATATGGAAAGAATAAAAGAAAGAAGTGAAAATGATATAAAATTAGTTTTAGATGAAAAACAAGCGTCTAATTTTGAAAAAAAGATATACAAGAAAAAAAAACATGAAAATTATATCAAATATGATAGAGACAATTTTGAATAAACGAAAAATTTTACAAATATTAAGGAGGGTATGTATGAATAAAAATAAAGATAAAAATAAAAAAAAAGTTAAAATTTTTGTATTAATGATTTTTTGTCTAAAGAGCTTAAACTTTGCGTCATATTATGATGATTTATACAAGAATCAGACGTATCAATATAATAGTTATATGAATTT
>JAIRLV010000211.1 GCA_031259185.1 Elusimicrobiota bacterium
TTCATTTACTTGTAAATTAATATACTAACAATATTTTTAATAGTCCACATATTGCTATCACAATAATATTTTATTTATTATAAAGTAAATTTATCTTACAATTTTTCTCAAATTTAAAATCTGCTTTTCAATTGATTTTAATGAAGTGCTACCATGAATTAGCTGTTCGTTAATAATTTTATTTGCATCAAAAATTGAAAAAATATCATCCTCAAAAACAGGAGAAAATTTTTTGTATGCTTCCAATGTCAAATCTGTAAATGTTTTTTTATTTTCTATACAAAATCTAACAACATTTCCTGTGATTTTGTGGGCTTCTCTAAAAGGAATATTTTGTTTGACTAAATAATCCACTATTGCAGTTGCGTACAAAAATCCTTTGTCTAGAGCATTTTTCATAACATCAGCTTTAAATTTTGTTGAAGCTAGAGCATCTGGCAAAATTTCCAAAAATTCTTCCAAAATTTTCGTTACTTGAAGCAAATAAAATTTGTCGTCTTGCATATCGCGATTATATGTCATTGGCAAGCCTTTCATAAGATTTGCAAAAGCATTAAAAGAACCTATTATTCTTTGCGATTTTCCTCTAATTAATTCCATAATATCTGGATTTTTTTTTTGTGGCATAATTGATGATCCCGTCGTATATGCATCGTCCATCTCAAAAAATCCAAATTCTTGACTCGAATAAATTATAAAATCTTCCGCAAGTCTCGAGCAATTAATTGCAAAAGAGGTTGATGCATATAAAAAATCTAAAATAAAATCTCTATCACTAATAACATCCATACTGTTTTCAGAAATTTTTGAAAAACCTAAAAAATTAGCGGCTTCTAATCTATCTATATTATATGGAGTTCCAGCCAAAGCTCCTGCGCCAAGAGGATAAATATCAGCACTGATACATGCATTTTCAAAATTTTTTTTATTTCTCAAAAATTTATTGGCATAAGCCAAAATATAATGCGAAAAAAGTACTGGCTGCGCTTGTTGCAAATGAGTATATCCGGGCATAACTATATTTTTATTTTTTTCTGCAATATTAACTAAACTTTCTATCAAAATATCTAATTTTTTTTCAACATGCTTTATTATATCTTTTACAAACATTCGGACATCAAGATTGACTTGATCGTTTCTTGATCTTCCAGTATGAAGTTTTTTGCCAACTTCGCCAATCAATTCAGTCAGTCTTCTTTCAATTGCCATATGTATATCTTCGTCATCCTCTAAAAATTTAAATTTATTTTTTTCAAATTCTTCCAAAACTTTAATTAGAGCATCATTGATTTTTTTTAATTCTTCATCATTTATAACGCCGATTTTATTCATACTTTTGACATGAACTAACGAACCTTGAATATCATATTTATATAAAATCTTGTCTATTTCTATAGAATTTGTGAAATCAACCACTTTTTTATTCAAATCTTTTGAAAATCTTCCATCCCAGAGCATATTCCCTCCTTAAGAATAAAAGGCTAATATTTTATCAAATACTTTTTTTATATCAATATAGTCCATACAAGGATAATATTTACAATTATTTTTACATTTTTGGCAAGCTGGAATATCTGGTGAAAAAACAAAATTTTCATGCTTTTTTTCAGCAAAAGGTCCCCATCTAAGAGCATTGCAAGCTTTCAAGTTTGGATAAAAACTTATTGTCTGAACTCCCAAAGCGCTCGCGCAATGAAGAGGACCTGTACTGTTACTTATAAAAATTTTCGCAAAATTCATTACTGAAAAAAATTTTCTTAAAGGTAATTCTTTTTTGAAAAAATCATCCTTAATAATATATTTATATTTTTCATTACTCAAAAATTTTTTTTTATAAAAGTCTAATTCTTTATTATTTCCAGAAATTAAAAATTTTATATTTTGTTTTTTCAAATATTGAACAATTTCCAAATATCTTTCAAAAGGCAAATCTTTACTTGAGCCACCGCTTCCCGGATGTAAAATTATAAATTTTTCATTATCTGAAACATTTATTTTACAATTATTTTCTAAATATTTTTTTCCCCAATCTTTTTCTTCATCTGTCAAAAATATTTTAGGATAAGCAAACCCATTTATCTCAAATGTTTCATTAACTAAATCTATATTATATTGAGCTTCATTTTTTATACTTTTTGAACGGTTTTGTTTAATTCTAATATTAAAAAACAAACTTCTAATCTTTGAATAAGGTCCTATTCTAATCGGGATTTTCGCAATATAAGGAGCATAAACTGCATCTTTACTCGCATAAAGCGAAATACTTATATCATTATATTTTATAACATCAGCAATTTCTTTATATTTCAAGTTATCAATCGTTAAAATTTTATCAATAAAAATATTATTTTCCAGAATTGGTCTTGTATAATTTTTGACAATAAAAGTGATATAAGAATTTTCAAAATATTTTTTTAAAATTTCCGCTACCCCAATAGACAAAACCACATCTCCAATTCTGTCCGTGCGAAAAATTACAAAATTTATTTTTCTTTTATCTAAACTAATTTTATCTAAAACTTTTTGTATTTTTTTATTCATAATTAGTTTGTTTTTTAGTCAATTTATAAAAATTTCTCTCTTTATCTTTTTTGGTAATTTCTCTCAAAACTTTACAGGGATTTCCAACGGCAATAACATTTTTAGGAATATTTTTTGTAACAACGCTTCCGGATCCGATTATAGAATTACTGCCAATCATTACTCCGGGATTTATATTTACTCCGCCGCCAATCCAAACATTATTTCCAATTATTATTGGTAAAGAATAGCAACCTCCGCTAATTCTTTCTTCTGAATCAATACAATGATTTGCTCCATATAGACAAACTCGCGGTCCAAATAAAACATTATTCCCAATTTTTACTTTATCACAGTCCAAAATTATACAATCAAAATTGGCATAAAAATTATTACCAATTTGTATATTAAAACCAAATTCACAACGAAAATTTGGCTCTATTATAGTATTTTTTCCTTTTTTTCCAAATAATTCTATCAAAAGTTTTTCTCTTAATTCCAAATCTTCATCACTCGTTTTGTTATATTGATTAGTCAATTTTTTTGCTCTTTTTCTAGCAGCAATAAATTCTAATTCAAAATCATTATAAACTTTGTCATTTCTTAGGATTTTTTTAATTTTTTCAATATTTAAATTCATATTTTTTTGGCTCTTGACTAGCAAAAATAAAAAGGCTAGAATAAAAAATGATAAAAAATAATAAAAAAAATAAGAATGTTGTCTAAAGTCGTAGTAGAAAAAAATTGTTACCGATAATAGAGGTGGAAAATATTAGAAGGTTCTAGAATACATACTTATGGGTGGGATGCATATGATGCTTGATATTAAATGGATATAAACATCATAGAGTTTTTATTATACTGATAACGAATATTATATCGTATTTTCTTTTAAAAAGAAACAAATTTTTTTTTGTTTTTCTTTTAAAAAGAAACAAAATATATCTTCTTTTCTTGGCATTGCCCAAGAAAAGAAGCAAAAGAAAGCTAGGGTGTGTTGACACAATTTAAATAAATGATGCTAAAACAAAAATAAACAAATCCAATATAGCTAACATCCAATTT
>JAIRLV010000227.1 GCA_031259185.1 Elusimicrobiota bacterium
GAAGTTCGGCGAGGGTCTTTAAGAGATTTTATCTCCATTTTAAGTTTTTGTATATTCATAAGTTTATTATTGCGGTTTTATGAAAAAAAGTAAATGCTGTTGCCCTGGGGTATCATGCAGTTGTTAGAAAACGTTTTCTGTTATTTTAAAATTTTGTGCAGTTTTAATAATTTTGCACTATTTTATTTAAGAAAGGAGGTTTAGGAAATTGAAAAAAAATTATTTTTTAATCTTTTTAGCTAGTATTTTTCTTTTTATTTTCATAACAGGTTATTCCTCAAATCAATCAACTGCTACTCAACAAACAAAAACTGTTGGTTTAATCACCATTTCTCAAACAAAAACAAAAAAATTAATCAAGGGAAAAAAGGTTGCTATTTACGTAGGAAGAGATACTTGTCCAGATTGTCAGAGAATCATGCCCGAGCTTAAAAAACAATTAAAAAATAATAAAAAAGCGTTATATTACTTTGACACTACTGCAAAAGGAGAAAAACTTTTAAAATATCGGAAATTTTATAATTCATTAGGAGTTCAGGCTGTTCCATCGATTTTGATTGTCAAAAATGGAAAAGTAGAGAAAGTCTTTAACTTGGAAAAAGATCAAACTGATTTACCAAAAATTATCAAGGAGGAAATTTAAGAAGGAATGGATATATTAGCATTTGTTCACTATCTTTTTTTTCCTGATTACACAATCTCTATTCCTGATGATGCAAGAATAAGAGGCATATTTATAACAGATAAATCCGTGCCAAGCAAAAAAATAAAGATTAATCAAATTGGAGCAATGCTATTTAAGGAAATAGAAAAAAATGATCGTAGCATCCGATATTCTAGATTGTTAAGCATTTTGAAAGAAAAATACCCGGCAATTCCCTTGAAAGTTTTGAACAAGGATGTATCAAGGTTTTTATATTCTGTAAATTATGTAAATTTAATTAATTATAAAAATCT
Source organism: Elusimicrobiota bacterium (assembly GCA_031259185.1). Taxonomy (GTDB): domain Bacteria; phylum RUG730; class RUG730; order RUG730; family RUG730; genus JAIRLV01. The sequence continues at coordinate 958 of JAIRLV010000227.1, forward strand.
TTATAAGTTTAACTTTATTAAATATTTTATGTGGAATTTTGTAAAATTTATCAAAGGATACAAAAACAGATATGATTTAAAAGGTTATAATTTAATTTTCTTATTAATTCAAGTTGTTCTTGCTGTGTTTGATACTTATTTGCTTGTTGGTACTTTTTTATTTTGTATGTGGTTACCCATGATATTTATTTGCATATATCATCACATTTCCAATTTGTGGGTTTTTGATATTTTGGGTTTAATAATGGGATTATTCTTAAGTGTTGCAATTCATGAAACGTTTCATGTTTATACATACAGAAAAATCATAAAAAAACAAACAGGATATTTGTCTTCTAAGATGTTGATGATTAGTTTTGTTAGAGAAGTTTTACCCTTAAAACAAAGTTTATTAGTTAGGGTATCAGGACCGCTTATTACATCTTCGTTAGGCGAGACGTTATTTATTTTTTCAGATAGAGTTGCTTTTAAAGTATTTTCATCTGTATTTATTTTTCATATAGTTAATTTATTACCGATTTTTGGTGATGGATATAGTTTAATTGCTGATTTATTTGATAAAAAATAATATTTTTTTAGGAGGAGTTTATTTATGAATTATAATGCACCTGTTATTATAGATAAAAATTTTTCAATAACAGAAGATAAAACAGTTTGGTTCATTGTTCTTGTTGTAGTTTTGTTAACACTTGCAGCAACAATTATTGCAGCTTGCATATTGTTTTGTGAACTTCGTGGAAAATGTTTTACAGGACAGTGGAGTTATACGAACCATGGAGGAGCAGTAAGGTTTGATTGTAAATAATAATATCAAAATGAAAACTTAAAACGAGAAAAATTAAAGGTGGAATCTGTATGCTGACTGTAACTAATTTATCTAAACATTACAAAAATTCCACTAAAGGAATAGATAATATTTCATTTGAAATTAATAAAGGTGAAATTTTATGCGTAGCAGGTCCAAATAGTTCAGGAAAAACAACATTAATAAATTCTATGTTAGGTTTTATAAAAAAAGATAGTGGTAAAGTTACTCTTAATCAAGATGAACTTATTAAGTTAGAAATTAAGAAACGAATAGCATATGTTCCAGATGAAATCATCTTAATCGAAGAATTAAGTGGTATGGAATATCTGGAGTTCATGCAAAAAATTATAGGTGGAATTCAATATACTAAAATTCAACAATTAGTCACTTTGTTTGATATGGATGAAGATATTTTTAAACCAATTGCTTCATATTCTCATGGAATGAAAAAAAAGGTTCAGTTAATTTCTTCATTCATGATGGAATTTGATTTAATTATACTTGATGAACCATGTAGAGGGCTAGATATTGAGTCTATCTACATATTAAAGCGCCTGTTAAAAATGGTGTGCAATGCTAAAAATATGATATTTGTTTCTTCGCATGATTTACTTTTTGCGGAAAAAATTTGTTCAAAGATGATTATTTTATTACATGGGAAAATGATAGATAGCGGAAAAATTGAATATCTAAAGGAAAAATTTAATAGCTCCTCCATTGAAGAAGTCTTTTTAAGAGCAGTAATGACTAATGAAAGGGGGAAAGAAATTGAAAATTTACTTAGCGATTTTGAGAATGATCTATAAAGTTTATTTTAATAAATATAGATTATATTTTGATACTAATAAAAAGAGAGTTTTGAGTATAGTATCTCTGATAGCTATTTTAGGGATTTCCATAACAACAGGGAATATGTTAACTGCAGAAATAATTGATATGTTTTTAAATGGTAATGATCATATATTATATTCTGCAATTATTACTTATCTTGTATCAGAATCATCATTAGTAATGTTATTTTTTTTATTTGCAAAAATTACGATGCCAGAAAATTCAAATATATTTCAAGTTATTAATCTATTGCCTGTAAGTGCAATTATCAAACATTTTTCTTGTTACTCGTTTCAGATTATTGCAGAAGTAATTATACCTACTTTGTTATATATGTCTATCTTGTTACCAAAAATGATTATAAAAGCAATAAGCTTTAAAATCATATTGACATTAATTTTTATTTTTATTTTACAAGCAGTTTTTATGACTATGTTATTTAATGCTATTTATAATTTTTCTTTACTTATATTTGATAAATTAAAATTGGGGTATGCGCATAGTTATTCTTTATTTTCAAATGTTATCGCTTTTTTCTTGTTAATATGGATTCAATTTAAAAATTTCGAACATATTTTGCTAAATTATTCCAAATTTGATTATGGTTTACTGCATTGGTGCTCTGGCTTTATGGGTAAAATGTTAAATGGAAAAGATTATCAAGTTTTTATTCCTATAATTATTTTTTTGTTTATAATTATTTTTTTTGCAGGAATAACTAGCTTTAATTTTTTAAGAAACATAAGCGCTCAAATAAAGTCAACATCAATTTTTATGAATGTATTTCATCCATCATCTAAAATTTTAAGCATGGTTATAAAAGATGTGAAATTATTATTAAGGTTAGAAAATGTAGTGTTTTTGCTCATTATTTTATTGTTAAGTCAGCTATTAATGTTTATTTTTAAAATAGACTTAGAAATGAAAAAATATTTTTTAAAAATTTTTATCTCAATCTCTGGAGGAGTAGCTGTTTTTTCTTTTGGAGGTGATTATTGTAATATACCGTTTTATAAATTACTAGGCATTCAGAAAAGAATATTTATTTTTTCTAAATTTACATCTAGCTTATTAATTTCGGGAATATTGACCGTTTCTTTATTGTTAATAAATTTTAGGTGTATAGAAACATTTTTTGATTTATTTAGGTTTATTTTTATTTTATTACTTTCGACATTAATATTATTAGCTATAGGAGTGATATTTCCTTTTACTAAAACAAATTCATTCTCACAAGCAATTGTTTCTATACTGGGCTTTAGTTTATTTTTCCCGATAAGTTATTGTTTTATAGCGTTAGAGCATTTTTCTTATTTTTGGAAAATGGGATTAATATTTTGTATATCTTTAATTTTTTTTGTTATTGTGGCAAATGTATTCAACAAACGTTGGAATGGTGATTACATATGAAAAATAAAATTCTAGAATTATTACGATATCAAGGTATTTCTTTTTTTGTTTCTACTGTGTCTCTTTTCTTGTTGATTGTTCCTACCGCGGCTTACTCATTTATAAAAGGAAAAAATATTTATTTCCCAAAAAAAGTGCTTTCATTTATTGCTGAATCTTCAAGTATAGAGATTAAATTTATGCCTCACTTTATCATTATGTTTATTATTTTCAGTATCCTGTTTGGGATCGTGTTATTTTTTATTTGTAAATTTTATAAAAAATCGAAAAATTGACCATTCATAAACAGAAACAACTTGTTACACAGATCATGCAGATGCAGCGATCACTTTTCCAAAAAATCCCAATTCTTTAAATAGTTGCTCAATTGCTTTACCCTCAGATTTTGAAAATGATGGAAAGCGTGCAAGTAGAGATTTAATTTTATATCATTCAAAACGAGGGTCGAAACTAGGACTTCAAAGTACAGGAGAAGGGTTTCGAGCATTGGTTCAGATTGACGGAGCACAAGCAAGTCATGAATATACGTTTACTTTTCATTTGCAAAATGGTTATCAGCTAATTACAGACAAAGACTACCTTGGAGAAGAATTTGATACGGGCGAAGTTTACGTAGTAAACACACAAAATCAAATTACTTCCATCATTTCACCTGCTTGGGCGAGAGATCAGGGCAACAGCATTTACTTTTTTTCATAAAACCGCAATAATAAACTTATGAATATACAAAAACTTAAAATGGAGATAAAATCTCTTAAAGACCCTCGCCGAACTTCGTTTGGTA
>JAIRLV010000247.1 GCA_031259185.1 Elusimicrobiota bacterium
CTAACCAATAACTTTTTAGATATCCAAACACTTTCATTTATAAATTCTTCCCTTTTTAATTAATTTTCTAATTAAAAAATAACATGATATTTGTGTAATGTCTTCTAAATTGCTCAAAAATGAAATTAAAAAAAGTTATGTTACAATTTCTAATGAAAAAGAAAACGAGATTTCAACCCAGCGCAGAAGACTTTGGAAACGTTAAATGTTCCTTTTTCACAAAATTAACCGCTTACAAAAATATTTTTAGCCTTCTTAGAATCTGTTAACGATCTCTATATTGATGAATTTTTGAGAAATTTTTGCACATTTCTAGAAAAAATGCAGGTTTAGCGATGCTAAATCGAGGATTTTTGACGAAGAAAGGCAAAAAATTAACAGAAAAGTCACAATTACGGAGATCGTTAACAGGTTCTTAAAGAGACTTGGGAGGATATTTCCTTGAGCATGATAGTCGTATTAATGATAATTTTCAGTTTTTTTTAAACCCATATTTTCAATTTAGAAAAGTATATTATTAAAATGGAGGAATTAAAAAATGAATAAAAAATTGTTTTTAGGGTTACTACTCACCCCGTCGCAAAAGCTAAATAATTTTGGTATGATAAAATCATGAAGAGAATTGAGGAATCAAACAAAAAAATATGATGATTATTTTAATGCTTTAATTGATTGTTTAACTAGCTTGATCAACTGATTAATCAATAGTAAAATTTACCGAAAGATTTTCCAAATTGGAAAGATGTTTAAAGATACTTTTATCAAACAACTTAAGAATATTGCTGAGTAATCCCATGTAATAGCCCTCCTCGGGAACTAGGATATAACAAGAATTCGTTTAAATTTTTTCCTTAGAGTTTGTTAACGATCTATAGTGAAATGAATTTTTTAAGCTTTTTTTCACAATTTGAGGCAAAAAATGTAGGTTTAGTGGTGCTAAATCGAGGCTTTTTAACGAAAAAGTGTGAAAAAATAGCCAAAATTATTCATTGCTGGGAGATCGTTAACAGGCTCTTAGACAAGGAAAAAATGCAGGAATAATGGATATATATCCGAGGCTTTTTGACGATGTATCAGGGAAAAAGAAAACGAAATTCTCATACATCTAGTTTACGGAGTAAGTTTAATAAATATAGAAAAAAACGTTTCTTATAGTTTAATAAATTTATATAGAATAGGAATGATATGATGAAAGCTTTTAAGATGTAGATAATTTTGCAAAACAGCGTGATGAATATCCGTGGTGTATTATTACTTGCATAAAGATACTTTTAAAAGATATTCAAGAGAAAAGAAGAAATGCGGGGGGCGAGCTAATTGCAAGTATAAATTATGATGCTATAAATAGGCTCAATATTGGACCTCAAAATCCTGAGGGATGGAACATTGAAGAGAATTTTGTTAAAAATTTATTATTGAAAAAGAAAACAACGGGAAGCGATGATTTTATTCCTCAAATTAGTGAGCGTAATGATCTTAATTTGACTATGAATAATTTTTTTGTAATGAATTTCGTCATTTTAATCCTGATTGCTCCAGGTTCTTTATTTTTTGGAATACGACCTGAAAGCTGTCCTAATGAAAGTTTATGCACTGTATTAAAAAACACTGATTTTAGTACAAAATTTAATCTTTTTAAAAGTTTGCTTAATTTACTGCCAGAAGCAAAGTTAATTGTTTTGTGGAATGAGTTAACTGGAAATTTAAAACGTATAATTATTGGTAAAAATCCCGAAGCCATCTTGAGTGAACTGCAAGATATTTCCAGTCCCGAGAATGGTGTTAACTCAGGAGTACATTTTACTATTAAATCTATTACAAATTGCTCACAAAATTTAAAAGAAATTTTAAATGAGATAGAACAAAAAAATGGTTTTTATGTTTTTTAGAAATCCTATCAATCATAAAGAGTCCTATGCGTGTGTTGCTTTTGCGGGTAATAAAGAAAATACTAATTTAGATTTATCAGGAGGTGAAATTTTATATATATAATCCCTGGGGATGTTTATTTAGAATAGATGATTCTAATCCTGGACAAATCTGTAATATAAATACTCGCATTAATAGTAATCCAATAAATTGGGAATTTTATGAGTATGTTACATTTAACTATTAATTAAGAAAGTGAAGGTGTCTGGGTATGAAAAAATTATTTTTAATGATGGCTTTATCAATGATTATTTTTAATTAGTACAAGCAATGTAGGTATTGTATAAGTGAAAATTCAAAAAATAGTGTATATTTGCCTGAAAATAGTTGGATAATTAATGAACTTTGGACTAAACTTGAAACTACTAGACATAGTAGTAAACTTCATTCGGAATGGAAGAAAAAAGTATTAATTAACTATAATTGTATAAAAACTGGACTACCTGAATCTGAAGGGGAATACGAATTTCAGAAAATTTTTGAAGGTAATTTTATTGGCTTAAGTATTCCAATGGAAAATGATCCTTTTATGGGATTTGTAACTTTACCAGCTACCATCAAATTTGAAAAATGTGTCGAAAAAAGTAAATTTAGTTA
>JAIRLV010000262.1 GCA_031259185.1 Elusimicrobiota bacterium
GAAAAAATTAACAGAAAATGATTTAAATATTTTGAAAGAACGGACAAAAAAATATGAAATATTTAAAAAAGAGAGAAAAAGCGATAGATGTTTTAGTTTAGGATTATATGAATTTTTAGGACTAGGTTTTGATTATTCGGAAAAATATTTAGAATATGTTTTAAATATGAAATTATCCGATATTAATTTAGAAATAGAAAATCTACTTTGCTTAGATAAATTTGTAATTTCTATTGTAGAATAAATTTTTGTTTCAGGGATTTTCATGAAAGATAAAAAAATAAAAGTTTTGACTATCATAACAAAGTTAGAGTTAGGCGGAGCTCAAAAAGTTGCGCTTTATACTGCAAATAATTTAGGCGATGATTTTGAATCTTATTTTATTTCTGGAGAAAAAGGACTATTAGATAATGATAAAATAGATAAATATAAAAATATAAAACAATTTTTTAATATTCAAGAATTAAAAAGAAATGTGAACCTTATTTTTGATACTATATCAGCTTTTAAAATTATGACTATAATCTTGAAAATAAAGCCAGATATTATTCATACGCACTCTTCAAAAGCTGGGATTATAGGAAGGTTTGTCGCCTACTTTTTGGGTATAAAAGGCATAGTGCATACATATCATGGATTTGGATTTCACGATTCCCAAAATAAAATCAAAAAATTTTTTTTTGTTATAATAGAAAGATTTGCTGCAAAATGCGCTAACAAACTTATAGCGGTTTCAAAATTTAATATTCAAAAAGCTTTAGAAAAAAAAATTGGCAAAATATTGCAATATGAAATTATCAGATGTGGGATACAATTAAAAAAATATTTTAGTCATGATAAATCTATTGTTGTAAAAGAATTAGAGAAGTTGCCGAAAGATTCTATTATTATTGGAATGATTGCTTGTTTCAAGCCGCAAAAATCGCCGTTGGATTTTGTAGAAATTGCGAAAAAATTAATAGATAAATATAACGAGAAAAATTTATATTTTGTAATGATTGGCGATGGAGAATTGAGATCAAAAATAGAAGAAAAAATAAAAAATTATGATATTAAAAAAAGATTTAAACTCTTAGGATGGAGAACTGACATTTATGAAATTTTGCATTATTTTGATATTTTGGTTTTGACATCCATTTTTGAAGGATTGCCAATGGCACTTTTAGAAGGAATAGCACTAGGAGTGCCAATTGTTGCAACTAATGTAGATGGGATACAAGAGATAATTGAAAATGAGAAAAATGGATTTTTATTAAAATGTCACGATATAGATGGTTTCGTAGATAAAATTTCTAATCTTTTGGAAAACAAAAATTTAAGGGAAATTTTTGTTGAAAATGGCAAAAAAATATTGACTGATGAATTTGACGAAAGCGTTGTAATAGAAAAAACTAAAAATCTTTATTTTTCTATCTTCTTGAAAAAATAATAAAAATTTACTTTTTTGAAAAAAGATGATATAATATAAAAATATAAAATAGTATTTTAAAGTTATAAAAAAATTATTATAAAGGCGGTGATATTTAGTGGAAGATTGTCTTTTTTGTAAGATAGTGAGAAAAGAAGTCCCAGTAGAAATTGTGTATGAAACTGAAAATATAATGATTTTCAAAGATATTCATCCCAAAACTCCAGTGCATTTATTAGCAATTCCTAAAAAGCATATTCAAAGCGTAATCCATGTCGAGGATAAAGATCTGCCTTTAATTTTAGACATATGGAAAGGTATAAATAAAGTCGTTGAAAATTTTCAGATTAAAGATAAAGGATTTAGAATTGTTGTGAATACTGGGAAAGAAGGGAAACAAGCAGTTTTACATTTACATTTTCATATACTGGGCGGGCAACAATTACCTTGAAATGCCATCAAATAATAATTTTATATTTTGTAAAAAACAAAATAAAAAAATTGAAGGGATTCAAAAATAATGAAAATTTGAAGTTTTAAAATAGGAGAAAAAAGTGACAAAAATTATATTAAAAGAAAAAGAAAATATAGATGAAGTATTAAGAAGATTCAAAAGAGAATGCGAAAGGGCTGGCATTATGCAAGAAGTCAAAAAAAGAGAATTTTACGAAAGTCCAAGCGTCCAAAGAAAGAAGAAAATGCAAGAATTAAAAAGAAAATTTAGAAGAAAAATTCAAAAAGCACAAGGTCTAATTAGACCTAAAAAAAAGGTTTGATTTATGAAAATAAAAGAACTTTTTGATACTATAATTCAAATTGGAATGGAAAGAGATCCTAGGGGACGTAGCGCCGTTGAGAATTATTTGGCAGAAATAAAAAAAAATTATGACGAATTATCCGAAAAAGAAAAAAAATATTTTGATATAGAGAAATTTACAAATCCATATGGAGACAGTAGAATTTATAATGACAATGATAATGAAATATCAAAAGTTTTAGTAGGTATTGATATAGAAACGCCAGAACTTCTGCTTTTTGATAATATTAGATCCAAAGGTGAAAAAATAGACTTAGCAATTACTCATCACCCTGAAGGAATTGCTTTAAATAATTTACCGCAAGTTATGAATATGCAAATAGATTTTTTACATAAATATGGGCTGCCTATAAATTTAGCTGAAAATATTTTATTAGAAAGAATAGATGATGTTTCAAAAGGAGTTTTGCCTACAAATTATTCAAGAGCAGTAGATGCGGCAAAGTTATTAGATATTCCCTTCTTAGGAGTACATACTCCAGCAGATAATTGCGTTGTTCATTATCTACAAGCCCTTTTTGATAAAGAAAATCCAAAAAAAATGAAGGACATTTTTGATTTATTATTAGATATTGAAGAATATCAAATCTCTTATAAAGAAAGTAATGCGCCGAAAATTGTAGTTGGAAATAAAAATAGCAGCTGTGGAAAAATTCTTGTTGATATGACTGGCGGGACTGAAGGTCCTGTTATTGCAATGGAAAAGTTAGCTAATGCTGGTATTGGGACAATAGTCGGTATGCATTTTTCCCAGTCTCATCTAAAATCAGCAAAGGCAAATCATTTAAATATCATTATAGCAGGACATATAGCTAGTGATAATTTAGGTATGAATTTACTTTTTGATGAATTAGAAAATAGATTGAAAAAATTAGATTATATAGAATGTTCTGGTTATAAAAGAATTTCCAGAAGAGCAGGTGTTTAAAAAAATGAAAATTATTATGAAAAAAATTTTAATATATTTATGGCTTTTTAATTTATTTTTAGTAGTATTTTTGAGAGCAGCTAATATCGGTAGCGCTAGTTATCGCGATGATGCGCCTTATACTAGTTTTAACGGTACTATATATCAAGATTTTGAAAACATTTCTAAACCCATTATAACTAATAAATGGTGGTCATCAATACTTTTTCATAGATTTTCTCAAAATATGTTTGCTTTTCCAATGAATTATAAAGTATCTAGAAAAGATGAAAATAACTCGGATGGTTTAACAATAGGAACTCCAGATTACATAGAAGCAGATAGTGTTGGGATTTATGGTAAATTTAGAAGACATTTATTGATAGGCGCTAGTGTTAAAAATACGACACATCTTATAAATTCTGTAGATGTAAGAGTCAGAGATTATACGGATTGGATTCTTAAAAGTAGATGGAGAGATGTAAATAATGAATACAATTATTTTGATGCAACTTTTGGTCAAGGATTGGTTTTTACATATTTTAATTTTTCGTCAAATTTAAATGCTAGGATATCTACTCCTTTTAGTTGGGATATAGGGACTTTTTATGTGTATAATTTTGATGAAAAAAATACTGCCCACAGAGGAACCGACATAACTCATGCAATATACGGTCAATGTAGAAAATTAACAACAGATAGATTTTTAATACAAGTTGCAGGAGATTTAATTGAGGAACAAAATGGTTGGGAAAAAAGCTATTATGGAGTTTTCTTGCCAGAAGAAACTACTGTTTACTTGTTAAATTATAATACCGAAGGCGAATATGGCTATAAATCAATAGTGATTGATTTTGGTAATAATCCTTCCCAAAATAGATATATATCAATTGCATTATTAAAACAATATAGCCAGCCTAATTATGCAACTAACAATACTACTAATCAATTGCAAATTAATGAAAATATAGACAATTTGAATGATTATTACAATTATGCATATAATTTTGTCATAAATACTCAATTGGAATATTCAGTAGATGAAGAATACGGAAAAGTAAAAAATAGATACATTTTTACAACACAAAAAGTAAGAACCGATATCGCTCAAAACTCAGGGACTTTGTTCGCAACATTTCCACATCATTATAAAAATAACATTTCCGGTTCCTCTTTATTTAAAAATATTGAATATAATACCCTTCGTGGAAAAATGAAACTATATGCAGGATCATATTTTGAGACAACTCTGAATTTTAATGGAATTATACCGTTTTTTGATGAAAAAGGTTTAGATGATACTTCTGTAGAAACACTAAATACATATATAAATTCTTATACAATTGATTTAAACTCTGAAAGTTTATATTTTTTTGGAAAGCAAGCTAGCAATGTTGCAAATTTAATTAGAATAGCAGATAAAGTCGGGAATCTAGCTAAAAAAACAGAATTTCAAAATGCGCTCAGAAACGCCTTAATTGGCTGGTTCACATATAGCGGGGGAAAATATTTTTATAAAAACGAAATGTTAAATTCTTTACTGTCATATCCTGATAGTTTTGGGTCTGAAAATATGAATGATCATCACTTTCATTATGGATATGTTGTATATGCGGCTGCAATTTTAGCATATTATGATTCGGATTTTAGATCAAATTATGGAGGAATTGTTGAATATTTGATAAAAGATTATGCTAATTATGATAGAAATGATACTTCTGCAATTAAATTCCCATTTCTAAGGAATTTTGAAATATATGAGGGGCATAATTATGCAAATGGTTTTTCTCATGATAGTGATGCTGATGCGAATAAAGACTTTGGAACGGATCAAGAATCATCGTCAGAGTCTATGAATGCTTGGGCTGGCATTTATTTATGGGGATTATTGGCAGATAAAGAAGATTATAAGAAATTAGGAATTTTTGGTTATACAACAGAATATTCAGCAATACAAAATTATTGGTATAACCTTGATGGAGACATATATCCAATAAGTTATAACAAAAAATCTATAGGTATTTTATTTGGCGGAAAAGTTATTTATAATGTATGGTTTGATTCATCTAGCGTAGGTAATTTTTTAAATGAATTTGTTTTTGGTATACAGATGCTTCCTTTGAATCCAACTTCTCTTTATTTAGGGTATAATGAACAGTATTTAAATGATAATTATAATTCTTTTTTGAATACTAATAGCAGACAAGACGCTAGAACTTGGCAGGATATTTTTTGGCAATATATAGCTATGTTTAATTCTTCTAATGCAATTAGCAAAATGGTTGCAAATATAGATAAAATACAGTTTGAAAGCTCAAATAAACCATATTTATATTATTGGATAAATTCTTTTTCTAAATTTGGGAAAATTGATACAAGCGTATATGCGAATATAAGTAGCGCTGCAGTATTTGAAAAAGCTGGTGAAAAAACATATTTAGTTTTTAACGCTAATAAAAGTACTTCTAAAACAGTTACTTTCAGAAATAGGTTAACTAATGTCACTTTAGGTCATTACATAGTTCCGCCAAATACATTAGTATTATTGAACAAGCTGCCCAATTCAAGCGTGGTACCTCCTACTCCAATAAATGAAATTTTTCAAGGTAATGTTGAAGGAATAAATATCGCTTTAGACAAAAATAATAAAATTATATCTGCGAATTGGGACGGCGCTATTTCAGAAAAAACAGGAGTAGAAAGATATTCTTATTCGATTGGGACTACGCCGGGAGGAACAAATATAGTGAATTGGACTGATGTTTGGGCAACTTCTTTTACAAAAACATTTTCAAGTTTAGATAATGGGAAATATTATATTAATGTAAAATCAAAAAGTTATATAGGTGAAGAGTCACAAGTGACGACATCTTCAGGATATACACTTTCTAGCGATAATATCCCAAACTTGATACATTTAAATCACGGCATAAGCAATTTAGAGGATGAAAAATTTTCAAATTCTAATATGAGTTTAAATGCTAATTGGAATTTCAATAATGCGACTAGTTATGAATATGCTTTTAGTAAAAGTTCTACCACCGTACCGAGTAGTCTACAATCAACAAATACCAAAATGGTTTCAATTAATTTCGAAGGAGGATTAGATAATAAAACAACATATTATTTATACCTAAAAGCAAAAAATGGAAGTATTGAAAGCGGTATAATTAGAAGTAGAGGGATTTATATATATAGAAATGAGCCAAAGGTTGACATAACTTTTGATGAAGGCGAACCATTACCTTCGGGAGTTTTGAATATGACTTTGAATATAACAAATGATATAGACGTAAAAAACGATGTAAAATTATTTTATAATTTTGAAACTAGTGTTTCTACTTTTCCAGTGATATTTACAAAAACAGATATAAATACTTTTAAAGCGCAAATTCAAATAGCTTTTAATCAATTAGATAAATATATAAAATTTTTTTCATTGATAGTGCAAGATTTAGCAGGAAATACTACCAATACTATAAATTCTGGAACTAGTTTTTCTGTAGATACTTCCATAGATAATAACAAAGATACTACCATAATAGCTGATGACGGGGTAGAAATTTTTATTCCAAAAGGTACTTTTGATGAAAAAGTAGTAATAGATGTTATAAAAAAAGACAAAAATGATAAAAAAATAGATAACACAAATATGAATATAAAAGATAATGAAGCTAAAGATTTTGCTTATAATTTTGGAATATTCAAAGAATTTATTGCAAGAAATTATAATACTGGTGAAATTGTTTCAAATTTTAATAAAAATGTAAGTATAAAAATTCGCTATAATGATTCAAATAAAGACAGACTTATTGACGGATCGAAGGTTAGCGTTAACCAAATTTCTGTTTTTTGTTTAGATGAATCATCATATGCTTGGGAGCCTATGAAAAAGGTTGAAACAGATTATATAAACACTAGATTGATTGCAGAAATTCCTCATTTTTCTATATATGCTATTTTACAAATTTCGTCTTTTTCAAATTTAGACCAAGTTAGACTATATCCAAATCCTTTTTATCCAAATAAATCTAAAAAAATAAATATAGACAGATTGCCAAATATTTATGATAGCCTTGATATTTGGATTTATGATATATCTGGTAAACTCATAAAAAAATTAGATACTACTAATATAGAAAAAAAATTTGATGGAGATTTTATAACTTGGGATGGAAAAACTGATACTGGGGCAAAAGTTGCATCAGGAGTGTATATTGTTTTTATAAAAACTAATTTTGGAGTAAAAAAAGAGAAGTTAGCAATTTTGTGGTAACTTTTTTATACTTTTATTTTTGATCGTTTTTATTTTTGATATTTTATTTAATTTTATCGCAAAATTAAAAAATAAAAAACTAGAAAAATAAAAATGTTATAAGGTGATTATTATTTTAATCATTGCGATATTTTTAATTTTTTTATCAAGTATTTTTTTTTATTGGACATTTTGGACATTATGGAATTAGGTAAAAAAAAATGATAAAATTAAAGGCTGTTAACAATTAGAAAATCCTAATGACAAAAAAGCTATAAAAAAACAGCTTTTATAATGTTTAAGATAATTTATTATCTATATTTATATTATATTGGGATATATTATGTTTTTTTTGTTGAAAAAAGACAAGTTTTACATGATAAATTAGTTAATAGCAGAGTAATAGATCTAGTATAAAACTTTGGAGGATAAAACTTTGAAATTTATAAAATTAAAAAAAATTTTTGGAATCGGAACTTTTTTTATTGTTTTTTGTTTTTGTATATTTTTTAACTTATTATTCGCTTCGTATGGGAGTTTGGGGACAGAAATTTTTACAGATGAAAATGGTAATAGAGTCATGTATAATACCATATCTTTATATCCAGAATTTTCAATTTGGAAACTATCGATAGGATTGGACGTTAGATTATACATAGATCAAGAAGGCAATGTCCGTAAAAATAATTGGGATACATGGGATGATATTTTAGATAAAATTTGGTATATAAGATATGGACAAAAAGGCGAATCTATTTTTATTAATTTTGGCGGAATAGATTCAGCGACTTTGGGACACGGTACAATATTTAATCGGTATTCAAATATGATAAGATATCCAGAAGTGAAAAAAGTGGGATTACTTTTTGATGTAAATTTTGATAGTTGGGGTATGGAAACTCTTATTTCAAACCTTGATAGGAAAGAAGTCTTTGGAGCAAGATTTTATTATAGACCATTAATAAAGAGCGGCTTATTTCTTATAGATAAACTTACATTTGGTATTTCTGGCGGTATGGATACAAACCCTGACGATAAAGATGAAACTAAAAAAGATGAAATATCAGTTGTAGCAGTTGACGTTGAAATACCTATATTAAAAACAAAAACTATATCTACAACATGGTTTACAGATATTGCTCAAATGAAACTTGGAGATGTTTATACTAATTATCATAATTATGTAAAAGGGACTGTTACATTAAATGCGAAAAGTTCTGACAATGGAAACGGTTATATAACTGGATTTTTAGGCAAATTGTTATTTTTAGATTATAAACTTGTTTATAAAAATCTGGATAATAATTTTATATATGCTTTTTTTGATAGATTTTATGATGTTGAAAGAATATATAAAGCTAATATAATATCAGATACTTCTAAACCTAGACAAGAAGGTTATATCGCAGAATTATCTTATTCATATAAAAATTTATTTTCTATTTTTGTATCATATGATGATATGAAAAGTGATGATTATGGAATATATCCGTGGTTACATGCAGAGATTGCTATATCAAAAGAGCTTTTGATAAATAAATTTTCTTTTTCTGCAAGTATAGATAAAAAAGACTTTAAGAATTGGAAAACATTTAAAAAATTGGATACTCCAAATACATTATTAAATTTAGAATTAGGGTATGCAATAGCTCCTAATGCCATGATATATATGATAAAACAAGAAAATTTTGATGAATATAATAATCATATTACTAAAACAAAATTTGAATTGAGAATAATGTTTTAATAAAATTATTAATTGATTAATTATTTTTATTAAAAATTTAAAAATTATAAAACATTAAGATTTTATACTTATCATATTATAATAAACTTAATAATGAGGTAAAGATTAGGTATGGCGACGAGGCATGAAGCTAGGATTATTGCTATGCATATACTGTATTCTATTGATGTTTGTAAATTAGACAAAAATGAAGCTTTTGAAAGTTACTTTAAAATTTCTGAAATTCAAAATATTGATAATATTAGAGAATTTCTAAACGAAGTCGTGGATGGAACTATAAATAATTTAAAATTAATAGATTCTGAAATATTAAAAGTTATGAAAAATTGGGATTTAGATAGACTCGCAGATATTGATAGAACAATTTTGAGACTAGCGACTTTTGAATTATTTTTTATGGACAATGTGCCAATTAATGTTGTCATCAATGAAGCCATTGATTTATCAAAAGAGTATTCTACAGATAATTCAGGAAAATTTATAAATGGAATATTAGATAGTCTTAAAATGAAACGAGAGGTTTTTGGTAAATAAAATGTCTGATTTATTTAAAATTTCTAGGATGAAAGAGCTAAACAAACTTTTAGAGAAGTATAATCATTATTACTATAAATTGGCTTCTCCATTGATAGCAGATTTTGAATATGATAAACTTTACAAAGAATTGGAAGAATTGGAGAAAAAATATCCAGAGTTTATTCAAAAAGATTCTGTTATAAATAAAGTTGGCGAAGATTTTGATTCTAATTCTAATTCAAACTCAACAAGTCTAGCTCCAAAAATAAACAATCAAAATAAAAATTTAGATGTGGTAGAAAATGATAATGAAAATAGATCTAATTCCACTCTAAAAGATAATCAGAATAAAAATTTAGAAAAACAAAAAACTTATAAACATAAATTACCAATGATTTCACTTGCAAATTCATATACTGTTAAAGATATTTATGATTGGAATTTAAGAATAACAAAAAAATTAAAAGAATTTTCAGAAAAATTAGATGAAGAAAATGAAAAATATATAATTAATCAATTTGAAGAAATATATGATTTATATGAAGAAAAAACGTCTCTAATATCGGAATTGAAAAAATTTGTTTTAGAAAAAAATGAATATGTTTTAGAACCCAAAATTGATGGAGTCAGTGTTTCTGTGATTTATGAAAATGGAAAATTAGTTAGATGTTTGACTAGAGGTGATGGAGTCTCTGGCGAGGATATAACTCATAATGTTTTGGCTACAGAAATGATTCCACTTGACTTACATGAAGTTGCAAAAAATAAGAATTTGTCAGAACATTTTTTTATACCTAATATTTTAGAAATTAGAGGAGAAGCTTATATTGAAAATTCAAATTTTATTGATTTGAATAATAATAGATTGAAAAACAAAGAAGAAGTCTTTGCAAACTCTAGAAACGCAACTGCTGGAACATTAAAACTTTTGGATTCTACAATAGTAAAATCTAGAAAT
>JAIRLV010000044.1 GCA_031259185.1 Elusimicrobiota bacterium
AGGTTCGAACAATAAAACATGCCAAAAAGAAAAACCGAGCTAAGGTGTCCTAAAGAGGAAAGAAAGGCATTATTGACAGAAACGGACTTGGTGACAGAAGCAGAAGCAGGTAGGCTATATAGATATAGCAAAGTTTACGTTCTTTGAAATTATTTGCTCTACTATAAGTAGAGAGATTGGCAGAAATGCTTAAGTTTTTATACCTTTTTCCTTTAGAAAAAGAAAGTTGCTATGTTCGGTGTGCCGCTGCATAGTGTAAAAGAAGAGTGGCAAAAGAAAAGAAATTTTCTTTTGATATGAGAATTGCCGTTGGATTTTCGTAGCACAAAATAAATGACGGCACATGTTTGTTTGGTTAAGAAAATAGAGATATTTTCTAGCAAAGATGTGAATTATTAAGTTTATTAAATATGTTTTGTATGATGAAAAAATTGGATTCAAAATTATTTTCGAAAAAGGAAATAATAGAAAAAAAGGAAATGAATGATGTTTTAGGGGGTGCAAGTACTAATAATAGTGGTGATGGAAAAAATGGAACTAATGTTGATACAAAGTTACCTCATGCGTATGATATTGCTGTAGAAACTATATGGGATGTTTATGAAACAAAAACTAAAAATGATAAACCTTCCGTTGTTGAAGCACCAAGCCAGATTGCATCATTTTCTGTAGCTGTTCAATACTAAAATAACAAGAATAAAAGGGAGAGGGGCTATAGAATCTCTCCCTTTTGTTTTATTTATTAGAATAAGATAAAAATAATTTTATGAAGATAAAAATAATTTTATTATTTATATATGGCATAAATATGTCAATTTTTTGCCAGGAACAGGATGATAATTATATTAATTATTATCGGACATGTAATGAGGCTTTAAAATGTAAAGTAAAAAAGGATTATGCTTATGCAATAGAATTATATCAAAAAGCATTTGATGAAAAGTTTCCATTTCCTGATGATATTAAACATTTAATTAATTGTTATTTATTGCAAGGTGACACTATAAATGCTTTGCAGACATTTCAATTATTAATAAAAAGTGGATATAAATTAGACTATAATTTACCTTTTTTAATCGAAAATGGGAAAAGAGTTTGCTCTAATCATTCTCTCATTTTAAGTGGAAATTTAAAATTAGATTCTTTATTGTTGGAAGAGTATGATAGTTTACGTAATCAATTTCTCATAAATAATAATAAAGAAGTAAATGAATATATGAAAGCAATTGCTGAATTAGAATTTATTGCAGGTAAATTGCGATCTTATGCTTCTTCAAAAAATGAGTGGAAAATATTGGGTAATAGAGGATATAGAATGAAAACATACTATTTAATGAACTTACTTAAAAGTAATTTGGATTTATCACGTAAACATACCGATTTTTGGAATGACAAATATTTTATTATAGCGCTTATACATACAGCACAAGATTTATGTGATGATATTCAAGATTCGTTGTTAAATGATTTTTTAGATTTACTTGAAAAGCACATGCTAAAAGGAAATCTGCATGCACAACAATATGTAATTATATTAGATAATGTATATCATATAAAACATAAATTTAAGAAATCATTATATGGTACATCAATGCAATTATCAGGTAAGAAAAAATATATAATAAAAATCGAAGATATAAAAAATGTAGATAGTAGAAGATATAATTTGTTTGTTCCTCCATTATGGGTACAATATCATGATAAAGAATATCAATTCCCAAAAGATTATATGAAACCTAACACTACAAAACCTTAATTTATGATACTAATATTAACGGATACAGAGGAAGCCACAAGTGATTTAATTATAGACTGGTTATTGTATTTCAAAAAAGATTTTATTAGAATTTCGAATGAAAATACTATATATGTAAAAGAAATATATGAAACTATAACAGGATTTGAAGCAATTTTAGATATTGAATTTAATAGAGTTATTCGATCAATTGATACATTTGATATTCAATCTTATTGGTATAGACGTTCTGACTTATTTATCAATATCCCTCTTATTAAAACAGAAAATGAACAAATCCAAATAGCGTTACAAAGGCATTTGAATTATGAATACATATCTATAGCTCGTATAATAAATAATATTTTAAACCGGAAACTCACTATAAATAAATACAATGATAATAACATATCCAAACTTGGAATTTTACAATATGCTAAGGATTCGGGAATGCAAATTCCTCATACGATTATATGTAAAGATAAAATAACTTTGATGGATTTTTATGAAAAGCATAATCATAAAATAATCACAAAAAATATAGGAGATCCTTTTGGTTTGGAAAAAATAAACTTTCATTGTTATACTTCAAAAGTGAATATTGATGATATTCCTGATTATTTTGCTCTATCTCTTTTTCAAGAGATGATAGATAAGAAGATTGAATTGCGAATTTTTTATCTTCATAAAGAAATCTATAGTTCTGCTATTTTTTCACAACGAGATGTTCAAACACAAGTTGATTTTAGACATTATAATTCAAAGAAACCCAATAGAGTAATTCCCTATAAATTACCTCAAGAAATAGAAAATAAAATACATAAATTAATGTCGCTTTGTGATTTAAATTCAGGAAGTATTGATATGGTATTAACTACAAAAAATGAGTATGTTTTTTTGGAAGTAAATCCAATAGGTCAATTTGAACAAGTTTCAATGCCATGTAATTACAATTTATTTAAACGAATAGCCGAAATTTTATAATTATGGAACAAATTGATCTAAAAAAAATTATAAACGAAAATAAAGAATTATTACCTGTTTTACTCCATTATGCAGAGAAAACAGTAAATTTTGAAAAAAAATATTTGAAAGAAAATGTTTATAATTCAATAATTCATCAAACAACAAAGCACGTTTTTCGTTATCCTTTTATTAAAGATATTTAATATGTTAAAATTATTTTCAGATATATTTATTGTAATAGGCTATACACGAAGTACAATACATGATTTTACACGAGGAGGTTTTAAATTTATTCCGAATATTTTAGCTAAAGCAATTAAAAAATACGATGGGAAAATAGAATATTTGGATTTAAAGAAAAAAATGAGTCTCAATAGAATGGATTTATTCAACGAGTATTATAATTTTTTAGATGAAAATGAGTATATATTTGATACAGAGGAGTCCAATCTCTTAAACTTTATTCCCATAAACATGCACTATGAATATCCTTTTGATTTATTGTCTGTTATAATATTTATTTCATCTGACAATATAAATATTATAAAAGCATCTTTATTGAAGAATATCTTTTTCAATATTCCTCATTTTAAATTTATTATAGAGGATAATATTTCACCATCAGAAATTATAGAAATCACAAATATTATTCATTCTAAATTTGTGGCGTCAATAACCTTATTAATTGGAAACAAACATAAGAAATCATCTTCTTTTAAAGAAATAGAGAAATCGTCTTTGATCAATGTTATTTATTCAAACATAAATATTGATGCTAATTATTTTATATCTGATGAATATCAAAAACGTTATCCTTTTCTTTTTCTTTATAAAGGGCATCTACAACTAATGGAAGCAACAGAATATAATACATATTTAAATAAAAGAATATTCATTGATTATCAGGCTGATATTAAACATGTGCCAGAATCTACAGTAATTTTAGGCAATTTATCTCAAATAGAAAAAAAAGATGACTTATTAATAATTATTAATAGTGATATTTATAAAAATATTTGTTCGATTCATCGAAATAAGATAGAAGTATGTAGAGATTGTGAACTTCGAATGATTTGTATTGATAATAGAATTCCTATAAAAATAGATAATTATTGGTGTTGTAAAACAGAATGTTCTTATAATCCTTACATATGTAAGTGGAAAGGAGAAGAAGGATATATTCCTATAAAAGAATGTGGAAGTTACGAGAAAGAAACAGGTTTTGTTCCAGACAAAGAAAAAATAAGTAAACTAAATAAACAAATTTGGGGAGAGGATGAATAATTTTCCATTCTATTCTCA